>JBDSLQ010000028.1:0-3187 GCA_039916285.1 Caldimonas sp. | reverse complement strand
GTTCGGCCACTTTCGACGACCCGGCGGCGCCGCCGGCACGAACGACGATTCCGCCGCCGGCCGCCGATGCGCCCCGTGCATCCGATGCCGGCTCCGGCGTGGACGAGGCCGCCGCGACGCCTGCCGGCGCGTCCGTGCCAGGCGCGTTGCCGTCGCTCAATGCGAAGCGCGCGTCGACGCCGGCGGGGACGACCTCGTCGATGTAGAGCACATGTCCGTCGGCGACCGCGAGGCGGGCGAAGGTGGGCAGCGAAGCTTCCTTGCTCTCGGCCTGCTCTTCCTTCTTCTTGCCGAATTGCCACGAGGCGAGGCCGTCGGCGCGGCGCTCGAGATGGGCGTCGAGCGAAGACGCCTCGAGGCTCGCGATGTGCAGCGGCTGGCCCTGCCAGGCACGCCACAGATCGAGATAGCCGAGCTTCAGGCTTGCGTCTCGGGCCAGCACCGTGTGCGGTGTCGGGCTCCATCCCGGTGCGCCAATCTCGATCGACGCGGCGCGCACGCGCACGCTGCCGAGCAGTCCGATGCGGACGCCGGAGGCGCGCTGCGGGTCGCCGCCGAGGACGACGCGGCGATCTAGCATCGCCTCGAGACGGTGCTGGATCGGGCCGACCAGGAACGGCCAGCCGATCGCTTCGCAGGTCAGGACCGCGCCGACGATGGCGGCGACCAGCGCGAGCAGCGCCAGCGGCCAGCGGACGCCGGCGCGCCAGGCTGCGAGCGGGGTTTTCATGCGCCGGATTCTGGGCGTCGCCCCCGGCGCGCCGTATCGGTGCCGGCCGGTGCCCCCTGTGGGCTCGCTCCTACAGTCGCCGCGGCAGCGCCTCGGGATTGAGCAGCGTCGGCGCCGGCCGGCCCGCCACCGGATCGAGCAGGCAGATCAGGTTCTCGGCCGCGAGCGCGGCCATGGCGCGTCGCGTCGGCACGCTGGCGCTGGCGATGTGCGGCGTCAGGACGACGTTTCGGCAGGCGAGCAGCTCGGGGTGCACCGCCGGCTCGCCTTCGAAGACGTCGAGCCCGGCCGCGGCGATGCGGCCGTCGCGCAGCGACGCGGCGAGGGCGGCGTCGTCGACGACGCCGCCGCGAGCGATGTTGACCAGGGTGGCGGTCGGCTTCATCAGCGCCAGCTCGGCGGCACCGACGAGGTGGTGCGACTCGGCGCTGTAGGGGACGACGACGACGAGGTGATCGGCTTCGCGCAGCAACGTCTCGAGCGGGACGTAGCGCGCGCCGAGCGCTTCCGCCGCGCTTGCCGGCAACGGCGTGCGGTTGTGATAGATCACCTTCATCGCGAAGCCGTGCGCGCCGCGCCGCGCGATGGCCTGGCCGATTCGGCCCATGCCGAGGATGCCGAGCGTCGCGCCGTGCACGTCGCTGCCGGCGAACAGGTCGACGCTCCATTTCGTCCATTCGCCGCGGCGCAGGAACGCCTCGCTCTCGCTTATGCGGCGCGCCGCCGCCATCACGAGCGCGAAGCCGAAGTCGGCCGTCGTCTCGGTGAGGACGCCGGGCGCGTTCGTGACCGCGACGCCGCGCGCCGTGCACGCCGGCACGTCGATGTTGTTGTAGCCGACGGCGAGGCTGCACACCGCGCGCAGCCGCGGGCAGGCATCGAGCAGCGCCGCGTCGATGTCCTGCGTCCCGGTGACGAACACGCCGTCCTTGCCCTGCAGGCGCCGGACCAGCTCGTCGCGGCTCCAGACGTCGTCGGCATCGTTGGCCTCGACGACGAAGTGTTCGCGCAAGCGCTCGACGACGTCGGCGAAGATGCGGCGGCAGACGAGGATGGAAGCTGGCATGAGGGGCTCCGAAGCTGTGCAGCCGCTCAGTCGAGGAAGCGGGCGAAGCCCGCGACCGGCTCGCGCTCGGTGACGAGCGTGTTCTCGATCGCGTCGGGATCGGCAAAGCCGAGCGACATGCCGCAGACGAGCTGCTCGCTCTCGGGCGCGCCGATCGCCTCGGTGATGAGGCGGTGGAACTGCGTGAACGCCGCCTGCGGGCAGGTGTCGAGGCCGTGGCCGCGCGCCGCGATCATGACGTTCTGCAGGAACATGCCGAAGTCGAGCCAGCTGCCCTGGCGCATGACGCGGTCGATCGTGAACATGAAGCCGACCGGCGCGCCGAAGAACTGGTAGTTGCGGCGGTGCTGGGCGTGCATGCGGTCCTTGTCGGTCTTGACGATGCCGAGCAGGCCGTACAGGTCCCAGCCGACCTTGCGGCGGCGCTCGATGAAGGGCGAGCGCCACTCGGTCGGGTAATACGCGTACTCCTCGGTGTGGCGGGCGCGCTCGACGGGGTCATCGTAGGCGGCGACGAGACGCCGGGAGAGTGCCGCCAGCGATTCGCCGGTGAGCACGGCGACGTGCCACGGCTGCGTGTTCGTCCCCGACGGCGCGCGCGCCGCGACGGCGAGGATGGCCTCGATCGTCGCGCGCGGCACCGGCGTCGTCAGGAAGGCGCGGATCGAGTGGCGCGAGGTGATCGCGGCCACGACGGCGCGGGTGGCGACGGCATCGGTCATTGAAGGCTTTCGAAGCATGCGCGGGCGGGGCGGCGAGCGCGTATCGGCGGCGATTGTGGACGGCCGGCGCAGATCGCTTCCTAGAGGTTGCCCACTAACGTGCTGCAGCGCAGCATAAACCGCTTGCAATGCAGATTCCAGCCTCTATACTTCGTTCATGTTGCAGTGCAGCATATCGCATCCGCAGACAAGCAGTCCTCATCACTCATCCAGGAGACTCTCATGATCACCGTTGAACAAATCGTCAACACCCAGAAGACCCAGATCGACACGCTCTTCGGCCTGACCGGCAAGGCGTTCGAAGGCGTCGAGAAGCTCATCGAGCTGAACATCTCGGCTGCCAAGGCCGCCATGACCGACGCCGCGCAGGCGACCAAGGCCGTGCTGTCCGCCAAGGACCCCCAAGAGCTGGTCGCGCTGCAAGCCAGCCTGCTCCAGCCCGCCGCCGAGAAGGCCGCCGCCTACGGCCGCTACGTCTACGAGATCGCCGCCTCGACCGGCGCCGAAGTGACGCGAGTCGCCGAAGCGCAATCCGCCGAAGTGCAAGCCAAGTTCATGGCGATCGTCGACACGGCCGTCAAGAACGCGCCGGCCGGCACCGAGAACGGCGTCGCCCTGATCAAGTCGGCGGTTGCCGCGGCGAACAACGCCATCGAGACGGCGCAGAAG
>JBDSLQ010000027.1:0-4901 GCA_039916285.1 Caldimonas sp. | reverse complement strand
GCACCGCCTGATCGGTTTGGGCTTTTCCGGCGTGCAGAACGTCCCCACTGTCGGCCTCATCGACGGCACCTTCCGAGCCAACCTCGAAGAGACCGGCATGGGCTACGCGCTCGAGGTCGAACTGATCGCGCGCGCGCATGCTTTGGACCTGCTGACCACGCCATACGTTTTCAACGAGGCCGAGGCCCGGGCGATGACCGAGGCGGGCGCCGACATCGTCGTCTGCCACCTGGGCCTGACGACGGGCGGCGCGATCGGCGCGCAGACGGCGTTGACGCTGGCCGACTGCGTCCCCCTCATCGAGGCGCGCGCGGCCGCCGCGCGGGCGGTGCGCAACGACGTGATCGTGCTGTGCCAAGGCGGGCCGATCGCGACGCCGGACGACGCCGCCTACGTCCTCGGCCAATGCCCGTCTTGCCACGGCTTCTACGGCGCGAGCTCGATGGAGCGCCTGCCCGTCGAGACCGCGCTGACCGACATGACGCGGCGCTTCACCCAGATTTCAGGAGACAGACCATGACCGGCGCCCAATTCGGCAGCTTCCTCCTCGGCCTCTTCGTCGTCGCGATCGTCGTCGCGATCGCGGTCTGGCTGCTCCACTGGCTCTACCTGCGCAGCTCGAAGGAGCGCTCGTTCGTCCGCACCGGGCTCGGCGGCCAGAAGGTCGTGCTCGACGGCGGCGCCTTCGTGCTGCCGATCGT
Organism: Caldimonas sp.; assembly: GCA_039916285.1. GTDB lineage: Bacteria > Pseudomonadota > Gammaproteobacteria > Burkholderiales > Burkholderiaceae_C > Schlegelella_A. The sequence goes on along the minus strand of JBDSLQ010000027.1, from coordinate 4,200 downwards.
CCACGACGTGATCCCGGTCAACATGAACACCCTCCGGCTGGAGGTGACGCGGGGTCGCGACAAGGCGCTGATCACGCGCGATCGGATGCGCGTCGACCTGATCGCCGAGTTCTACGTTCGCGTCGCGGCGCGCGCCGATGCGGTCGCCGCGGCGGCGCAGACGCTCGGCCTGCGGACGATGGAGCCCGAGAAGCTGAAGGAGCTGGTCGAGGGCAAATTCGTCGACGCCCTGCGTACGGCGGCGGCCGAGATGACGATGGAAGAGCTGCACGAGAAGCGCGGCGCCTACGTCAGGCGGGTTCGCGAGACCGTCGCGGAAGACCTGACCAAGAACGGCCTCGAGCTCGAGTCGGTCTCGCTGACCCAGCTCGACCAGACCGGCATGGAGTTCTTCAACCCGAGCAACGCCTTCGATGCGGAGGGCCTGACGCGCCTCACCGAGACGATCGAGCAGCGCAAGAAGCAGAGGAACGACGTCGAGCAGGACACCCTGATCGCGATCCGCAACAAGAACCTCGAGGCCGAGAAGCTCTCGCTCGAGATTGACCGCGAGGGCGAGTACGCGCGCCTGACGCAGCAGCGCGAGGTCGAGGTCGCGCGGGCGCGCCAGCGCGCCGAGCTGATGACCGAGCGGGCGCAGCGCGAGGAGCAAGGCGAGAGCGCGCAGATCGCCGCCAAGCAGACGATCGACGCGGCTCGGATCCGCTCCGAGCAGACGATCGAGCAGGAGCGGATCGGCAAGGAGCGAACGATCCAGTCGGCGGAGATCGAGCGGCGGATGGCGGTCGAGCTGGCCGAGCAGAAGCGAGCCATCGCCGTGGCCAAGGAGAGCGAGGCGCAGAGCAATGCGCAGGCGGCGGCCGACGCCGCGCGCGCCGGCGCCGTGACGGCCGAGGAGAAGGTGTTCACCGCGCGCGAGGTCGAGACGGCCGAGCGCAAGAAGGCGATCGAGCTGATCGGCTCGCGCCAGATCGCCGAGCGCGAGGCGCTGCGCCTGACGAGCGCGGCGCGTGCCGAGAAAGACGCCAGCGCCGACCGCGGCGCGGCGGTGCGTGCCCAGGCCGAGGCCGATGCCGATGCCGACAAGATCCGCTCGATGGCGATGCGCGTCCGCGCCGAGATCGAGGCCGAGGCGCTCCGGATGATGAACGACGCCCACAACATGCTCTCGCCCGAGGCGCGCATGTCGGCGCTGCGCATGCGCCTGGTCGAGAAGGCCGAGGGCATCATCCGCGAGTCGGTGAAGCCGATGGAGCGGATCGAGGGCATCAAGATCCTGCACGTCGACGGCCTCGGCGGCGGGGGCCACGGCGCGAACGGCGACGCCGGCCACGGCGGCGGCGGCTTTTCCGACGGCCTGGTCAACTCGGCGCTGCGCTTTCGCGCGCAGGCGCCGCTGGTCGATCAGTTGCTGCGCGAGATCGGCATCGAGGGCGGCGACATCCAGCGCCTCGTCGGCGGGGTCAGCGGCGCGCAGGTCGCGCTGCCGCCGGGGCCTCCGAGCAACAAGGAATAGCGGTGATCCGGGTCTATACGTCGAGTGTCATCGACGCCAGCGCCGACACCGTGTGGTCGCGGATCCGCGACTTCAACGGCCTGCCGCAGTGGCATCCCGACATCGCCGACAGCCGGATCGAGAACGGCGACTCGAGCGATCGCGTCGGCTGCATCCGCCACTTCCACACCAGGGCCGGCGGCATGATCCGCGAGCGCCTGCACGCGCTCTCCGACTTCGACTATTCGTGCGTCTACGAAATTCTCGAAAGCCCGATGGGGGTCGAGAACTACGTCGCGACGCTGAAGCTGACGCCGGTCACCGACGGCGCCCGCTGCTTCGCCGAGTGGAGCGCCGAGTTCGATTGCGCCGAGGCGCGCGAGAAGGAGCTCGTCGAGACGATCGGCGACGGCGTCTTCCAGGGCGGCTTCGACGCATTGAAGGCTCATTTCGGCAAGCGCTAGTGGCACGACGAAACAGGCTGATTGCGAGTATGGTCGGGCTCACATTCCCGAGAGGTGGCCAAGTGACGAGTCGGCGAGCGTTCTTGGATAGCGTCGCGGGTGGTCTTCTCTTCGCACCGCTCATCACCTTTGCGCAACAGTCCACGAAGATTCCGCGGATCGGAGTTTTCGGTGGCAGCAGGGATGGGCCACTGTGGGATGGCCTTCGCCGAGGGCTGCGCGAGCTGGGCTACATCGAGGGCCGCAATATCACGGTGGAATGGCGCTGGTCGGAAGGAAAGACCGAACGGTTTTCCGACTTTGCGCTCGAGTTTGCCCAGATGAAGGTGGACCTGATCGTCACGGCCGGTGTACAGGCGACCCGTGCCGCCAAGCAGGCGACAAGCTCGACTCCGATCGTGATGGCGAGCTCTGCCTATCCCGACAAGGTTGGCCTTGTGGAGAGCCTTGCCCACCCGGGCGGCAGCGTCACGGGCCTTACCAACAACGCACCGGAACTGATGGGCAAGCGCCTTCAGTTGCTCCAGGAAATCGCGCCGAAAGTCTCCAGCGTCGCCGTCATGTGGAATCCGGCAAACCCGGTCGAGCCGATTTCGTTCCGGGAACTGCTCGCTGCCGCTGCGGTGGTTGGCTTGGAAATCCGGTCGGTCGAGGTGCGTGCGCCGGATGAGCACCCCGCAGCCTTCGCGACCATGACCGCGAACCGTCCCGACGCTTTGCTCGTCTACGTCAATGCAGTCAACTTCATAAATCGGCAGCTCATTGCCGACTTCGCCTTCAGGAACCGCATCCCGAGTATTTCCGACGAGCGATCCTTCGCCGACGCCGGCATGGTTGTCACCTACGGTCCGAGCTTCACCGAGGCTCTTCGACAGGCCGCGACTTATGTCGACAAAATCCTCAAGGGTGCGAAACCGGCTGACCTGCCGGTACAGCAGCCGACCAAATTCGAGTTGGTCATCAATCTCAAGACCGCGAAGGCGCTTGGCCTGACCATTCCGCAGTCTCTCCTGCTGCGCGCGGACGATGTCATTCGGTAACTCGTCGCAATCGCCGTCGCGTCGCCATCAAGTCATGTCCGATCTCCAATGTCAGCCCCGAGCCCGCCCCGGCGCTAAAGCGGACGTGCCTTCGTCACGCCGCTGACCTCAACGTCAGCCCGATGCTCCAGCACGTCGTCCGCTCGACCGTGATCGACGCGCCCATCGAGCGCGTCTGGGCAGTGCTGCGCGACTTCAACAGCCACGACCAGTGGCACGGCGTCGTCGCCGAGAGCCGCATCGAAGGCGACGAGCGCGGCGACCAAGTCGGCTGCGTGCGCAGCTTCACGCTCAAGGACGGAAGCCGCATCCGCGAGCAGCTGATCGCGCTCTCCGACAGCGAGCACAAGAGCACCTACTGCATCGTCGAGGCGACCGTGCCGCTGCAGCGCTATGTCGCGACGGTGACGCTGAAGCCCGTGACCGACGGCGACCGAACGTTCTGGCACTGGGAATCGACGTTCTCGACGCCGCCGGGGCGCGAGCGCGAGCTGCGCGAGATGGTTGCCCAAGGCGTCTACGAAGCCGGCTTCGAGAATCTGCGCCGCCATCTGCGCGATGGCGGCGACCGGCGCGCCACCGGCGCCACGCCGATGCCGGTCGCGCTGCCGCTGCCGGCGCGACGGGCGGTGGTTCACCGTTACGGCGGCCCGGAGATGCTGCAGCCGGGTGACGGCGAGGCCGCCGCCCCGGGCGCCGGCGAGGTGCGGATCCGCCAGCGCGCGATCGGCGTCAACTACCTCGACGTCTACCTGAGGAAGGGCTGGATCCCGGCCATGCTGCCGCTGCCGGGCGTGCCGGGGATGGAGGCGGTGGGCACGGTCGTCGACGTCGGCGCGAACGCGAACGGCCTCTTGCCCGGCGACCGCGTCGCCTGCCTCGGCCCGGTCGCCGGCGCATACGCCAGCGTGCGGACGGTGCCGGCCGGGTGGGTCGTTCGCCTGCCTGCCGGCATCGACGACGACGTCGCCGCGGCGACGCTGCTGAAGGGCATCACCGCCGACGTCCTCTTGCGCGACCTCGGCCACGTCGGCCCTGGCACCCGCCTGCTCGTGCACGCGGCCGCCGGTGGCGTCGGCCTGCTCGTCTGCTCCTGGGCACGGCGTCTCGGCGCGACGGTGATCGGCACGGTCTCGAGCGACGAGAAGGCGAGGGTGGCGCGCGAGTACGGCTGCGCCCACCCGATCGTCACGCGCGAGCA
>JBDSLQ010000026.1:0-4181 GCA_039916285.1 Caldimonas sp. | reverse complement strand
TCGCTGTGCGCCACGCGCGGGTCGAAAGCCTTCACGCTCAGCGCTTCGATGTCATCGCCTGCCGGGCCTTCGCCTCGCTGCACGTGTTCGTGAGAGAAACTCGCCGTTTGTTGTCTGAAGAGGGCATTTGGATGGCGATGAAGGGCAAAGTGCCCGACACAGATTTGGCCTGGCTGATCAACTTGACGTTCCACGTGGAACCGCTCGAAGTCCCAGGGTTGACAGGCGACAGATGCGTGGTCTGGCTTTCTCAAGAAGCGAGCGCTAGCTTACCTTGAACACCAGTCCGCCACTGAACTCAACTATGCGTGTCTTCTGCGTTGCGAATCAAAAAGGCGGCGTCGGCAAGACAACGACGACCGTCAATCTCGCAGCCGGGCTGGCCCGCCTGGAGCGCCGTGTCCTGGTCGTCGACCTGGATCCGCAGGGCAACGCCACGATGGGATCCGGCGTCGACAAGCGGGCCCTCGCTCTGAGCGTCTACGACGTGCTGCTCGAAAACGCCACGGTGGCCGAGGCGCGCCAGCGCAGTCCGCAGGGCGGCTACGACGTCGTCGGCGCCAACCGCGAGCTGGCCGGCGCCGAGATCGAGCTCGTCGGCCTCGAGAGGCGTGACAAGCGTTTGCGCTCCGCGCTCGCCGCGGCGGCCGCCGACTACGACTTCGTCCTCGTCGACTGCCCGCCGAGCCTCAGCCTGCTGACCTTGAACGGGCTGGCGAGCGCGCACGGCGTCGTGGTGCCGATGCAGTGCGAGTACTTCGCGCTCGAGGGCCTCTCGGATCTCGTCAACACGATCAAGCAGGTCCACGCCAACCTCAACCCCGCGCTCGAGGTGATCGGCATCCTGCGCGTCATGTTCGATGCGCGGATCACGCTTCAATCGCAAGTCAGCGAGCAGCTCAAGACGCACTTCGGCGACAAGGTGTTCGACACCGTGATCCCGCGCAACGTGCGGCTCGCCGAGGCGCCGAGCTACGGCATGCCCGGTGTCGTCTTCGACCCGGCGTCGAAGGGCGCGCAAGCCTTTCTAGACTTCGCCCGTGAAATGGCGGCGCGCGCCGACGCGCTGCGCGCCGAGCCCGTCACTTGATCTCGGCGGCAGCGACCGGATTCGCGCCTTTCGACGAGGCATTGCTCGCTCGCGTCGAGGACGCCGGCATCAATGCGAGCGCGCCGCGCGAGCAGCGCTGGGTCGACGGCTGGCTGGTGCGTCTCGCGCCGGGCAAGGCCAAGCGCGCGCGCTGCATCCAGGCGGTCTCTTCGGGCCGATCGGGAATCGACGACAAGCTCGCGGCTTGCCTGCCGCTCTTCGTCGGCGCCGGTCTCCGGCCCTACGTGAGGATCACGCCATTCTCCCAACCGCGCGACCTCGACGGTCATCTCGCCGGGCTGGGGATGGAGCGTGTCGACGACACGCGCGTCATGGTGGTCGCCGCCCTCGCCGCGTTCGCGGCGGCCGCCGATCCCGCCGCCGGTGCGATCGAGAGCGCCGACCCGGCGCCATTCGCCGATTGGGTTGGACGCGCCCGCGGCTCGACGCTCCTCGAGCGAAATGCTCACGCCGATCGCATCGCCCGGCCCGCCGTGCCGCATCACCCGGTGCTCGCCCGGAACGCCCGAGGCGAGGTCGTCGCGGCCGGGCTGGTGGTGATCGAAGGCGACGTCGCCGGGCTCTACGACGTCATCACCGCCGAGTCCGAACGCGGCCGTGGCCACGCGGAGAGGGCATGCTGCCATCTGCTCGCCTTCGCCGCCAGACGCGGCGCGACGGTGGGCTACCTGCAGGTCGATGCCGCCAACGAGGCGGCGCGAAGGATGTATCGCCGTCTCGGCTTCGTCGACGCCTACGCCTATCACTACCGGACGCCGCCCGCCGCAGCCGCCTGAGCGGGGCGCGGCAGCGACGCGCTAGAGCAGCCCGGTGGTCTCGTCGAGGCCGAGGTGCACGTTCATCGACTGCACCGCGGCACCGCTCGCGCCCTTGCCGAGGTTGTCGAGCCGGCACATCAGGAGCGCCTGCGTTGCGCTCGCGAACACGAACAGGTCGACGCCGTTGGTGTCGTTGCACGCCTGCACGTCGAAGTAGCCGTGATCCAGCGCCGACTCGTCGCCGAGCGGCATGACGCGAATGAAGCGCTCGCCGGCATAGCGCTCGGCGAGTGCCGCGTGCAGCTGCTCGGCCGTCGCGCCGCGCTTGAGCGTTTCCAGATGCAGCGGCACCGCGACCGAAAGGCCTTTCAGGAACTTGCCGATGATCGGCATGAAGATCGGCGCCGACTCGAGGCGGCTGTGCAACGCCATCTCGGGCAGGTGCTTGTGGCCGAGCTTGAGCCCGTACGGCCGCGGCGAGTCCAGGCGCGGATCACCGCCCGTCTCGTACTGCTCGATCATCTTCTTGCCGCCGCCCGAATAGCCCGTGATCGACGTCGCGCTGAGGAGCGCCGACGACGACACCAGCCCGGCATCGACAAGGGGCCGCACGAGCAGGATGAAGCCGGTGGAATGGCAGCCGGGATTGGAGATCCGCTTCGAGGCGCGGATGCGCGCGCGCTGGTCGGCGGCAAGCTCGGGCAGGCCGAAGACCCAGTCGCTCGCGGTGCGATGCGCGGTGCTGGCGTCGATCAGGCAGGTGGCCGGATTGCTGACGAGGGCGGCGGCCTCGCGTGCTGCCGCGTCGGGAAGGCAGAGAAAGGCGACGTCGGCCGCGTTCAACAGCCTGGCACGCTCCTTGGGGTCCTTGCGCAGCTCAGGCGCCGCGCGCAGGACTTCGACGTCGCTGCGCCGAGCGAGGTACTCGTTGATGCGAAGGCCGGTGGTGCCTTCCTGGCCGTCGACGAAGACGCGGGTCGCCATGATCAGTTCTCGCAGGGGGATCGACAGCATAAGGCACGCCGGCCGTTCGCGTGCCCCGCTCGACTGCGCCGACAATCGCGTTTCATGGCGACGAAGAAACCGAAGGGTCTCGGCATGGGGCTGGAAGCGCTCCTCGGCCCCCGCGTCGTCGACGTCGTTGCCGCGCCGAGCTCATCCGACGGCGAGCCGCACACGCTGCCCCTCGACCAGCTCCAGCCCGGCCGCTACCAGCCACGCACCCGGATCGACGAAGGCGCGCTCTACGAGCTCGCTGAGAGCATCAAGGCGCAGGGTGTGATGCAGCCGGTGCTGATCCGGCCGATCGCGCCGACGGTGGCCGGCGGCGAGCGACGCTTCGAGATCATCGCCGGCGAGCGGCGTGTTCGAGCCGCCCGGCTCGCCGGCCTCGACGCGGTGCCGGTGCTCGTTCGCGACGTCAGCGATGAAGCCGCAGCGGCGATGGCGCTGATCGAGAACATCCAGCGCGAGGACCTGAATCCGCTCGAGGAGGCGCGTGGGCTGTTTCGACTCACCGACGAATTCGGCATGACCCACGAGGCCGCGGCGCGCGCCGTCGGCCGCTCGCGCAGCGCGACGACAAACCTGCTGCGCCTGCTGAAGCTGAGCGAGCCGGTGCAGCAGATGCTGCTCACGGGCGATCTCGAGATGGGTCATGCGCGCGCCCTGCTTGCGCTCGACGGCGCGCGTCAGATCATCGAGGCTAACGAGATCGTCGCCAGGAAACTGAGCGTCCGCGATGCCGAAAGGCGCGTCGGACGGTTGTCGTCGCCGCCGTCGGCCGAGCCTCCGACGGCGCGCGCGAATCGTCAGAAAGGGCGAGATATCGCCCGCATCGAGCAGCAACTGTCAGATGCGTTGTCGGCACCCGTCGAGGTGCGCGTGAAGAAGCGCACGAGCCGCGGCGAGGCGGGCGAGATCGCGATCGCATTCGCGTCGCTCGACGAGCTCAATGGGCTGCTCTCCCGACTCGGCCACACGGCGCAGTGATGTTGCGCCACGACGCGGCAATGCAACTTTCGCACGCGTCGCGATGTGGTCTTTCCGACGCGGCGTCAACGAACATCGATTTCGGCACGTTGCTTGCTAACCTCTCGCCTCATCTGCCGCCGGCAAAGTGCCGATGACCCCTCAACTCGGGGCTTTGCCTGGCGCACCAATGATCCAAGCTTGACCGACAGCCGCTGATTGCCAAGGAAAGCTCTGATGGCGCCCCGCCGGGCTCCATCAGAACTTCCCCGGACGACGAAGGCCACAAGCCTTCGGCGCCTCCTCGCCGCACAGGAGATCAGCATGGATGTCATCAGCAA
>JBDSLQ010000025.1:0-6936 GCA_039916285.1 Caldimonas sp. | reverse complement strand
GTTGGCCAATCGCGCGCTGGGTATTGACGCGCGCCATTTCCGCATTTATGTCGTCTTAAGCTTGGCGAACTTCTGGCGGGGCGACTTGAACAAGGCAGTCGACGCAGGCCGGAAGGCAGTCGCGCTGAATCCAAGCTCGGCAGAAGCGTACCAAAGCCTTTCGATCGCGCTTTGTCATCTTGGTGTGGCACACGAGGCTGAGGAGTGCGCGCGCATCTGCCTGAAGCTGACTCCCATTGATCCCAGCCTGCATCGCTTTCAATTTCTTCTGGCTCAGGCGCTGCTCGGCCAGCGCAGGTTCGGGGAGTCGCTCGAGCAACTGATGCGCGCACTGAGCGCCCGACCGCACGACGTTGTCCTGCTTGGCCACCGAACGGTCTTGCTCGGGCACCTGGGTCGGACCGAGGAAGCGCGGGCGTGTCTCGGTGAATACCTTGGCAAGCGCGGCTTCAGCTCTGCCGACGACTATCGAAAGCTCTACGTCCGAAACTCCGCGTTGACCGAACTGAACCTCGAGGGTCTTCGAAAGGCGGGGTGGGAGGTTTAGATGTCGCAGGTTGCAGCAACGGTCGAGTTCGTCTATGACTTCGTCAGCGTTCCCTGCCACATAGCCTGGAAAAGTCTCGGGCCGATGGTTGAAGCGATCGGCGCGAAAGTGGTAATGACCCCGGTTCTATGTGGAGGCATTTTCAAGGCGACTGGGAATACCGGTCCACTCGGCGTTCCCGCGAAGAGGGATTGGTATGAACGCGACTTGGCACTTTGGGCAAGGCGGCGCCGTGTAACTCTTGTCCAGAGTCCGTTCCTGCCGGTTCGCAGCTTGCACCTCATGAGAGGAAGCGTGGTTGCTGCCGAGCACGATGAGACATCCAGGTATGTCGACGCAATATTCGACTCAATCTACGTCCATGGTCGCAACCTCAGCGACATGCGACTCTTCGCGGAAACCTTGACGGAGGCGGGACTGGACGCCGATGCCTACTTGCATGGAATCGAGCGCCCAGAAGTCAAGCAAAGGTTGCTGAGCAACACCGAGAAGGCGGTAGCTCGCCACGTGTTCGGGGTTCCAACCTTCTTCGTCGGGGGTGAGCTTTTCTTTGGGCAGGATCGCCTTGAGTTCGTCGTCGAGGCGCTGCAACTGACCTGACTGCAGCGCGAGTTCAGCCAAATGAACACGGCCAGCGGGTCCGTTCGCAGGTCTCGGATGAATGACCGCTTGCAGTGGGAAGCCATGGGCCACCCGGCGAGCGGAACCGCGAACCCGAGGCCATCAGACGCCGTGCTTGTCGCGCGCCTCGCGCGCCAGCGCTTCCCGGGGCGCCGGCGCGGCGAGCTCTAGCATCGCCTTGATGCGCTCCTTGAACGCCAGCCCGCGCAGGCGCACCGCGCCGTTCTCGGTGGCGACGACGTCGACATCGCTCCGCGCCGTCGTCACTGGCCCGCTCAGCCGGACGACGATGCGCGACAGCGTGCCGCCCTTGGCCGCGCTCGGCAGGGCGATGATCGAGGCGCCGCCGGGCGAGCGGCCGGCGGCGCGGACGAAGTCGACCTGGCCGCCGACGGCGCCGATGTAGTCGCCGCCGATGCTCTCGGCGTTGACCTGGCCGGTGAGATCGACCTCGAGGGCGGAGTTGATCGAGACGTAGCGCTGCAAGCGCGACAGCACGTCGAAGGCGTGCGTGTAGCTCACCGGGCAGAGCTTGAGCGCCGGGTTGCGGTGCGCGAAGCGGTACAGCTTCGCGTCGGTGCCGAACAGGACGCCGGTGATGCTGACGCCCTCGTCCATGCCCTTCGCCGAGTTGGTGACGACGCCGCGCTCGACCAGGTCGACGAGCGAGTCGCCGACCATCCCGGAGTGCACGCCGAGGTCGCGCCGGTTGCCGAGCATGGCGATGATCGCCTCGGGGATCGCGCCGAAGCCGACCTGGAGCGTCGCGCGGTCGGGGATGAAGGGATCGACGTGCGCGGCGATGCGCCGCTCGAGCTCGCCGATCGCCGCGCTCGGCAGCTGGATCGGCGGGCGATCGGTCTCGACCAGGACGTCGATGTCGGCCTCGCTCAGCGCGACATCGCACGTCGTCTCGGGCACCTGCCGGTTCATCTCGGCGACGACGACGCGCGCCCTGTCGACCGCGGCGCGCGTGTGGTCGGCGCCGAGGCCGAGGCTGTAGCGGCCGTCGGCGCCGCGCAGCGCGACCTGCACCAGCGCGACATCGCACGGGATCGTGCCGTCGCCGATGAAATCGGCGTTCTGCGAGACGTGGCACGGGATGACGTCCATCGCACCGGCCTTGACGAGACGCCGGTTGGTGCCGACGCCGCCCATGCCGCGCAACTCGATGCCGTCGACCTGGCCGGGCAGGAAGGTGTCGGAGAACATCGCGGCGAGAAAGGCGCGCACGCCGCCGAGCTCGCCGCGCTGGCGCACGAGCGCTTCCGTCAGCGTCAGCGGCTCGGCCGTCCCTTGGCCCATGACGATGCCGTCGCCGGGGCGGATCCAGTCGGCGAGGCGCAGCTGCGCAGCGTCGATGCGGATCACTTCGGCGTTCCGCCCCGCGTCCGGTCGAGGTGCGCGCCGAGCGCGACCAGCCGTTGCGCGCGCTTGAGCAAAGGCCCGTCGATCATCTTGTCTTCGAAGTCGATCGTGCCGATGCCGCGCGCGGTCGCTTCGTCGTAGCAGGCGATGAGGCGCCGCGCGTGGTCGAGCTCGGCAGCGCTCGGGCTGAAGACGCGGTGCGCGACTTCGAGCTGGCGGGGCAGCAGGCAGATCTTGCCGTCGTAGCCCATGTCGCGGCCGATGTTGGCGTCGGTTTCGAAGTGCTGATCGTCGCGGATCTCGACCACCGCCTGGTCGATGGCGACGATGCGTGCCGCCTTCGCGTGCAGCAGCACGTGCGAGCGCGCGTACTGGACCTCGATCGAGGCGGCGGTGCGCCGCGCGCCGAGTTCGCTGGCCAGGTCCTCGGCGCCGAAGTAGACGGCGACGACGCTCGCATCGGCCTTGCACAGCGCCGCCGCGTTGGCGACGCCGGCGATCGACTCCAGGCCGCCGACGATGAAGCGCGGCTCGGCGCGCGGCGCATCGCGGTCGAGGCGGCGCAGACGGTGCAGCGCCGGGAACAGCTGCTCGACGCTCTCCAGCTTGGGGATGACGAGACCGTCGACGTCGCTGGCGAGCGCGGCGGCGAGATCGTCGAGGTAGTGATCGGACTCGGGCTCGTTGACGCGCACCGTTAGCACGCCGGGCAGGCGCGCCTGGCGGCGCAGGTCGGCGACGAGCTGTGCGAGATTGGTCCGTGCCGCCGCCTTGTTCGCCGGCGGCGTGCCGTCCTCGAGGTCGATCACGTAGCAGTCGGCGCCGAAGCGCGGGAACTTCGCGACCATGTCGGGCCGGTTTGCCGGTGCGAAGAAGAGGCTGCGGATGTTGAGCATGAAGTTCTCCGGCACGGCCGCGCGTGGGGGCGGCCTAGGAAAGCAGGCGGTCGAGCCGCTCTTTCGAGTCGAGCAGTTCGAGGAGCATCTCATGGACGACGTGGCGAACCGAGGTCTCCTCGCGCATGTCGCCGACGATCTGGCCGACGGGGTAGGTGAGGAAGTCCTTGGCGCGCACGCGCTCGACGCGCGTCCTGCCCTGGCCCCACCAGAGCAGCGCCTGCAGGGGAGCCGGCAGCGTCGCCGGCGCGCCCGGCCGCTCCCACGCGTCGGTGAAGCTGCTGCGCAGCGTCCGGCACGGCTTGCCGGTGACGGCGCGCGTCAGCACCGCATCTTCCGAGCCGGCCTCGAACATCTTCTCCTTGATCTCCGGCGTGACCTCGCTCTCGACCGTCTTCAGCCAGACCGAGCCGCACCAGACGCCTTCGCAGCCGAGCGCGAGCGCCGCCGCCATCTGCCGGCCGCGGCCGACGCCGCCGGCGCCGAGCACCGGCAGGGGCGCGACGGCGTCGACGATGCGCGGCCAGAGCACCATCGATGTCGTCGAGCCGGTGTGGCCGCCGGCTTCGGTGCCGACGGCAATGACGAAATCGCAGCCGACGTCCTTGTGGCGCTGCGCGTGTTTCTCGGCGCCGGCCATCGCCGCGACCCTGATGCCCTTCGCATGAGCGCGCTCGACCAGCGCGCGCGAGGGCGAGCCGAGGGCGTTGACGATCAGCCTGATCGGGTGCTCGAGGGCGATGTCGATCATGCGCGCGCTCTCGGCCGGCGTGAACGTGAACTCGCCGACCATCGCCTTCATGATCTGCTCGGCCTCGGCCGCGGGCAGCGGCGGGATGCCGGCCTCGTCGAGCAGGTTCCTGACGAAGTCGCGCTGCGCCTGCGGGAAGAGATGCTCGGGGTCGAACTTGCGGTCGCCGAAATCCTCGTAGCTCGCCGGGTTGAGGACATCGATGCCGTAAGGCTTGCCGTCGATGTGCGCGTCGATCCAGGCAAGCTCCTCGTGGACGCGCTCGGCGCTCATCCGTGCCATGCCGAGCACGCCCAGGCCGCCCGCTTTCGAGACCTCGACGACGACATCGCGGCAGTGGGAGAAAGCGAAGATCGGGACCTCGATCCCGAACATCTCGCACAGGCGGTTGTTCATTTCGGCGAGACGGCGGCAGTCGAGGCGGCGCGGCGACTGTTCACATCGATGGACTCATCATCGCCACGGTGATCACGCCGTCCAGTGCGAAAACCCTGAGTCCGGTCTCGGGTGTTAGCTTTCGCCATCTCCACCGCAGGCGAACGACATGGCTACCCGCATTCCCGGCGACGGACTCCAGCTCCGCTCCCTCGTCAAGCCCGGCGGTGAGCTCGAGCTCTCGCTCGCGCGCGTCGCCACGCCGGAGCCGGCGCCCGACGAAGTCGTCGTCCGCGTCGAGGGCACGCCGATCAACCCGTCGGACATCGGCCTGCTGTTCGGCCCGGCCGATCTGTCGACGCTGTCGGTGCGCGGCAGCGGCGAAGCCACGGTGGCGACGGCGCGCATCCCCGACGCGGCGATGCGGGGGTTGGCCGGCCGGCTCGGCCAGTCGATGCCGGTCGGCAACGAAGGCGCCGGTACCGTGATCGCGGCCGGAAGCAGCCCTGCGGCGCAGGCCTTGCTGGGCAGGACGGTGGCGGTGCTCGGCGGCGCGATGTACTCACAGTTGCGCACCGTCAAGGCCGAGCTGTGCCTCCCGCTGCCGGCGGGCACCACGGCGGCCGAAGGCGCCTCGAGCTTCGTCAACCCGCTCACCGCCCTCGGCATGACCGAGACGATGCGGCGCGAAGGCCACCGCGCACTCGTCCACACGGCGGCGGCGTCGAACCTGGGCCAGATGCTGAACCGCATCTGCATCGAGGACGGCATCGGCCTCGTCAACATCGTTCGCAAGCCCGAGCAGGAAAGGCTGCTGCGCGAGCAGGGTGCCGTGCTCGTGGTGAGCACGGCCTCGCCGAGGTTCGGCGAGGAGCTCACCGAGGTGCTCGTCGCGACCGGCGCGACGCTGGCCTTCGACGCCATCGGCGGCGGCCGCCTCGCCGGCCAGATCCTCGGCGCGATGGAAGCGGCGCTGAACCACACCGCAAAGGAGTACAGCCGCTACGGCTCGACGACGCACAAGCAGGTCTACCTCTACGGCGGCCTCGACACCGGCCCGACCGAGCTGGTTCGCAACTTCGGCATGACCTGGGGCATGGGCGGCTGGCTGCTCTTTCCCTTCTTGCAGCGCATCGGCGCCGACTCGGCGCAAGCGCTCAAGGCGCGCGTCGCGGCCGGGCTCAAGACGACGTTCGCGAGCCACTACACGCGCACCGTCTCGCTCGCCGGCGCGCTCCAGGTCGAGGCGATTGCCGACTACGGCCGGCGCGCGACCGCGTCGAAGGTGCTGATCGATCCGAGCGCGTGACGTCCGGGCGGAATCGTCGTCGTCAGCGCAGCAGCGCGCGCCGCCTCAACGCACGCGAGGCGGCGTGAACTTGGCATCGACGCGCCAACGCCCGCGCAGTCGGCGAACACGGGCGATGCCGACCGCGTCCGGCGCCGGTGTCGGCGCGAGTCTCGCGTCGAAGGTCTCGACGATGCGGCTCGGCTGCGTTGCCGCCACGCCCGAGGTCGAGCCATCGGCCGCTGCGGGGACGTCGCGGCACGGACGCTCGCGGTACGACAGCTGGACGAGCAACGCATCGCCGGACGCAGGCAGTGCCACGCCGCACGGCTCGCCGAGGAAGATCTCGCGGCCGCGCGGATCGAACGCCAGGCCGGGCGCGATCACGACGCGCAGCGCACCGGCGTCGCCTTCGACCGTCACCGCGAGCCCATCGACGATGCCAGCACCGTAGAGCAGTCGATTGCGCCGTGCGAGCCGGTCGAGCAGGTACTCCTGCTCGACCTGAAGGTCGTCGACGTCGAGCCGCTGGCCGAAGAAGTAGCGGACCCGCCGCAGGCCGCTGCCCTCGCCGCCGGTTCCATCGTCAGGCGCAAGAGCGGTCGCCAGCGCTGCCGCGCGATCGGCGACGTCGCCCAGCAGCGAGCGTGCCTTCGGGCTCAGCGTGTGGCGGCGGTAGGAGAGCTCGGCAATCGAGAACGCGAGCAGCTCGACGATCGTGATGCCGGGATCGTGCGTGTTGGCGTCGGTCCAGTCGGGCCGCGCGCGTGCGAGCGCCTTGCTCAGCTCGCGCGCGAGAGCGTTCCACTGCGCATCGCTCAAAGGCATCGCGCGCTGCCCTGTTGCCCCGATCGACGCGCCGGTCGGCGCATCCGTTAGCCGCGCGCGACGTCGCTGGCAGCGGCGGTCTGGCGCACCGGCAGCCGCCAGCCCGGCCGGACGAAGTGACAGGTGTAGCCGTTCGGGATCCGCTCGAGGTAGCCCTGGTGCTCGGGCTCGGCTTGCCAGAACGGGCCCGCCGCCGCCACCTCGGTGACGACCTTCCCCGGCCACAGGCCCGAAGCGTCGACGTCGGCGATGGTGTCCTCGG
>JBDSLQ010000024.1:0-5117 GCA_039916285.1 Caldimonas sp. | reverse complement strand
ACGAAGGCGTTGACGCGAAAGCGGCCGATGCCCTGCGGCGCGACCGCGAAGTTGCATTCTTTGGTCTTCTCGAATTCGGCCGCCTGCTTGTCGTTCATGATCGAACGCGTCAACGCCAGCGTGTGCTGGCCGGTGAGCGGCTGCGGCGAGACCTTGGTGACCTTGCCGTCGACCTTGATCGCGGGCGGGAAATCGGCCGTCAGGAACAGGTCCGAGCCGTTGCGCGACACCATCAGGCGCAGCAGGTCGTTGACGAATTTCGATGCCTGGTCGCGTTCCATGGTCGGCGCTCCTCGTTGCCGCTCAGCCTGGGAAATTCTCGGGGAACTTGGCCTTGCCGCGGGCTTCCGCGGGCGACACGATGTTCCGGCGCACCAGATCGGCCAGGTTCTGGTCGAGCGTCTGCATGCCGATGTTGTTGCCTGTCTGGATCGACGAATACATCTGCGCGACCTTGTTCTCGCGGATCAGGTTCCGGATCGCCGCCGTGCCGAGCATGATCTCGTGCGCCGCGACCCGGCCGGAGCCGTCCTTGGTCTTGCAGAGCGTCTGCGAGATCACGCCGATCATCGACTCGGAGAGCATCGATCGGACCATCTCCTTTTCCGCCGCCGGAAAGACGTCGACGATGCGGTCGACGGTCTTGGCGGCGCTCGAGGTGTGCAGCGTGCCGAAGACCAGGTGGCCGGTCTCCGCGGCGGTCAGCGCCAGGCGGATCGTCTCGAGGTCGCGCATCTCGCCGACCAGGATGCAATCCGGGTCCTCGCGCAGCGCCGAGCGCAGCGCGTTCGCGAACGACAGGGTGTGCGGGCCGACCTCGCGCTGGTTGATCAGGCACTTCTTGGAGTCGTGCACGAATTCGATCGGGTCCTCGACGGTGAGGATGTGGCCGAACTCGTTCTCGTTGAGGTGGTTGACCATCGCCGCCAGCGTCGTCGACTTGCCCGAGCCGGTCGGCCCGGTGCACAGCACCATGCCGCGCGGTTTTGTCGACAGCTCTGCGAAGACCGGCGGGCAGTTGAGCTGCTCGAGCGTCAGGATCTTCGACGGAATCGTCCGGAACACGGCGCCGGCGCCGCGGTTCTGGTTGAAGGCGTTGACGCGAAAGCGCGCCAGACCCTGGATCTCGAAGGAGAAGTCGCACTCGAGCGTTTCCTCGTAGCTCTTTCGCTGCGAGTCGTTCATGATGTCGTACACCATGTCGTGCACCTGCTTGTGCTCGAGCGGGTCGACGTTGATGCGGCGCACATCGCCGTGAACGCGGATCATCGGCGGCAGGCCCGACGACAGGTGCAGGTCCGAGGCCTTGTTCTTGACCGAGAACGCCAGCAGTTGGGTGATGTCCATGGCTCGTACGATGTGAGTGCCGGTTCGGTCCGGCAAGAGGCACTGCCGGCGCGCCAGCGCGGCGCCAGGACGCAATGATCGCAGACAAGCTCGCCCAGGTGCACGCGCGCATTGCAAGCGCATGCATGGCCGCCGGACGCCCCGTGCAAAGCGTCACGTTGCTCGCCGTGAGCAAGACCTTCGACGTCGAAGCCATCGCTGCGGCACACGCCGCCGGCCAGCGCCGCTTCGGCGAGAACTACGTGCAGGAAGCGGTCGAGAAGGTCGCCGCGCTGGACCGGCTCGATCCGCGCCCGGAGTGGCACCTGATCGGCCCGCTGCAGAGCAACAAGACCCGCGTCGTCGCGGCGACCTTCGACTGGGTCCATACCGTCGACCGCCTGAAGATCGCCGAGCGGCTGAGCGCGCAGCGACCCGAGGGTCTCGCGCCGCTCTCGATCTGCCTGCAGGTCAACGTCAGCGGCGAGGCGACGAAAAGCGGTCTGGCGCCGGGCGAGGTCGGCGCGGTCGCCCATGCGGTAGCGACGCTGCCGCGGCTGCGCTTGCGCGGCCTGATGGCGATCCCCGAGGTCGTGGCGGGCGAAGACGTGACAGCGCAACGGCGCCCGTTTCGCGTCCTGCGAATGCTCTTTGACCAGCTTCGCACCGCGGGCTTCGCTCTCGACACCCTGTCGGCGGGAATGAGCGAAGACCTCGAAGCGGCGATCCTCGAAGGATCGACCATGGTTCGCGTCGGCAGCGCGATCTTCGGCCGCCGTCCTCCTGCCTGAGCCGGTTCCCTCCCTCGCCTGGGCGGCGAGGCTTCGCGGCCAGCGGCGGGTGCAAAGGGAGCAGGGGACTCGGCGTGGTGCTTACACTGCCCCGATGCGCAACATCGTCTTCATCGGCGGCGGCAACATGGCGCAGGCTCTCATCGGCGGGCTGGTCAAGGCTGGCCGCCCGGGCAACTCGATCGTCGTCGTCGAGCCGAGCGAGGGAACCCGGCGCCGCCTCGTCGGCCAGTTCGGCGTCAGCGCGCGCTCGGCCGCCGGGCCGGCGATGGAGATGGCCGAGATCGTCGTCTGGGCGGTCAAGCCGCAGAGCTTCGACGCGGCCGCAACGCCCTGCGCCGGCCATGTCGGCACGGCGCTGCAGGTGAGCGTGATGGCCGGCGTGCGCAGCGACGCCGTCGCCGCCGCGACCGGCAGCGAGCGCGTCATCCGTGTCATGCCGAACACGCCGGCTCTGATCGGCCAGGGCATCGCCGGCCTGTTCGCCCGCCCCGCCGTCACCGACGAGGACCGCGCCGACGCGATCGCCCTGCTCACGCCGACGGGCGAGCTGCTCTGGCTCGGCGAGGAAGCGCAGCTCGACGCCGTGACCGCGCTCTCTGGCTCGGGCCCGGCCTACGTCTTCCTCCTCCTCGAGGCGCTCCACGAGGCCGGCCGTCAGATGGGCCTGCCGCCCGCGGTGGCGCGCCGGCTCGCCGAACAGACCGTTGCCGGCTCGGCGGCGCTCGCCGCCGCCTCGCCCGATTCGCCGGCCGAGCTGCGCCGCATCGTCACCTCGCCGGGCGGAACGACAGAGGCGGCGATGGCCGTGCTCGAGACCCGAGGCGCTCGCGACGCTTTCATCGCCGCCGTGCTGGCGGCGCGGGCCAAGGCGCAGGCGCTCGGCAAGCCAGCCGCCGCGGCCCGATCGACCCTCCTCCCCCCGTCATGAGCTACCTCTCCTACCTCTCGCCCACCGCCACCAGCCCGTGGCACACCTATCTGGCGCAAGTCGACCGCGTGCTGCCCTATCTCGGCCCGCTGGCGCGCTGGTCGGAGACGCTGAAGCGCCCCAAGCGCGCCCTGATCGTCGACGTGCCGATCGAGATGGACAACGGCAGCGTCGCCCATTTCGAGGGCTTTCGCGTCCAGCACAACCTGTCGCGAGGGCCCGGCAAGGGCGGAGTGCGCTATCACCCCGACGTGACGCTCGAGGAGGTGATGGCGCTGTCGGCGTGGATGACGGTCAAGTGCGCGGCGGTGAACCTGCCCTATGGCGGCGCCAAGGGCGGCATCCGCGTCGACCCGAAGAAGCTCTCGCTGAAGGAGCTCGAGCGCATGACCCGCCGCTACACGAGCGAGATCGGCATCATCATCGGCCCGCAGCGCGACATCCCTGCGCCCGACGTGAACACCAACGGCCAGATCATGGCCTGGATGATGGACACGTACTCGATGAACACCGGCACCACCGCGACCGGCGTGGTCACCGGCAAGCCGCTTCATCTCGGCGGCTCGCTCGGCCGCGTCAAGGCGACCGGCCGCGGCGTCTTCGTCACCGGCCGCGAGGCGGCGCGCCGAATCGCCCTGCCGCTCGACGGCGCGCGCGTCGCCGTGCAGGGCATGGGCAACGTCGGCGGCTCGGCGGCCGAGCTGTTCGTGCAGGCCGGCGCCAAGCTCGTCGCCATGCAGGACCACACCGGAACGCTGGTCAATGCCGGCGGCTTCGACATGGCGCCGACGATGGCCGCGATCAGCCACGACGCCGGCATCGCCAACGTCAGGGGCGGCGAGCGGATCGACAACGAGGCGTTCTGGGACGTCGACTGCGACATCCTCATCCCGGCCGCGCTCGAAGGCCAGATCACGCCGGCGCGGGCGCAGCGCATCAAGGCCAGGCTCGTCCTCGAAGGCGCCAACGGGCCGACGCTGCCCGAAGCCGACGACGTCCTCGGCGAGCGCGGCGTCCTCGTCGTCCCCGACGTGATCTGCAACGCCGGCGGCGTCACGGTCAGCTACTTCGAGTGGGTGCAGGACTTCTCGTCGTTCTTCTGGAGCGAGGACGAGATCAACGTCCGACTCGACAAGATCATGGTCGATGCGCTGAAGAAGATCTGGGACACCGCCGATCGCCACAAGATCAGCCTGCGCACCGCGACCTTCGCGGTGGCCTGCGAGCGCATCCTCATCGCCCGCGAGGAGCGGGGGTTGTACCCGTAGCCCGATCTCGCGCAAAGGATGGCCGTCGCCAAGTCGGAGCGAGCGCACCCCTCGTTCGCGGGGGCGCGGCACAAAACATTCTTTGTGAAAAAGAGCGTCGGCGATACTGGACTACTCCCTGGAGCCAACCATGTCCACCATCCCGTCGTCAGTCATTCGCAACCCCATGGTCCGGGTGGCCCTCTCGGCCGCGATGGTCGCGTCGGTGGTGCCGGCGCAGGCTGAACTGATGATCGGCTTGACGAACAACGCCTTGGTGTTTTTCGACAGCGCAACGCCTGGATCGACCAGTGCCCCCATCGCCGTCACTGGCTTGGCGGCGGGGTCGACCTTGATCGGATTCGACGTGCGGCCGACCACCGGCGTTCCCTACGCAGTCGCCAACGATGGCGCAATCTACGCCCTCAATGGGGCGACGGGCGCGGCGACGATGATCGGTGTCGTAGCCGGCGGAATTCCGGGGGGCTCCGGGGTCGGCATCGACTTCAACCCCGTTCCCGATCTGGCTGGCCTGGCTTCGCTGCGCATCACGACCACCGCGTCCAATGTGCGCTTCAATGTCAACCCGGGATCGATCGCTACCACCGTCGACGTCAACATCAACGGTGCAACGACCTTTCTCGACGGCCTCGCCTATACGAACAACGACCGCGACCCGGCGACCGGTACGGCGCTGTTCGGGATCGGCGGCGGCAATCTCTATCAGGTGACCGCCCCCAACGCCGGGACGGCGGTCTTGATCGGGAGTCTGGGCGTGACTTCTTCGATCGGCGCCACAGGCTTCGATGTCAGCGCCCTGAC
>JBDSLQ010000023.1:0-8298 GCA_039916285.1 Caldimonas sp. | reverse complement strand
CATGCGCAGCCACTTCCGGGCCGCAAGCTGCCAGCGAGTTTCGATGTTTTCGGCACGCCGGGCAAGCTCGTCCCGGCCCGGTAGCGTGACATGCTTCATCGCCAGCACGATGGTGTTGCCCTCTTTCGTCGGCTGAACCGTCAGCACGGCGTCGCGGCCAAAGGCGGCGGCGATGCGCCGCGTGCTGGTCTCGAAGCTGGCGTTGCTGCCGAACAGGTTCACCGTCATCGCGCCGCCGTCGGCGAGGAGATCGAAGCACGAGCGATAGAACGCGGCACTGTCCAGGACCGGGCTCGCCGCCTCGTGATCGTAGAGATCGACGCAGAGCGCGTCGACGCTGCCGCGCCGCCGTGCATCGTCGACGAAGCGCTGGGCGTTCATCTCCAGCACCTCGAAGCCGGGCGCCGGCGCCGGCAGCCTGAACCATTGCCGGCAGACGTCGATGACGCGCCGGTTGAGCTCGACCGCCGTCGTTCGCATCTTCAGCCGCCTGCTGCAGAAGCGCGTGATCGCGCCGGCGCCGAGGCCGAGCTGCACGGCATGCGCGCCGGCGAACGCGGCGCTGTCGCGAGACAGCATCCAGACCATCATCCGGCGCACGTACTCGAGCTCGATCTCGAGGGGTGCGTCGATCCGCATCGCGCCCTGGACCCACGGCGTGCCCAGATGCAGGTAGCGGACTCCCGCCGATTCGGAGATCGTCACCTCGGGCAGCTCGCTGCCCGCCGCCTCAGCCATCGCCGGTCTCGGCGAGGAGGCCGGCGAGGCGAGGCAACGAGGCGATCGCGTTGGCGGTCGTCGCCGCCGCGAACGCTTCGACCGGCTCGCCGCGCAGCGCCGCCAGCTCGGCGCCGATGCGCGCCAGCTCGGCCGGCTCGTTCCTCATCGTCGCCCCCGCGGCACGCGCCTCCGCCGTGCGATAGCGCCATTGCGGCGCGATGTCGGGCGAATCGGTTTCCATCACGATCGAGGCCGCGGCGACGGCCCGGCCGACGCGGCGGATGCGCAGCGCGCGATCGAAGGTCACCGCGCCGCCGAAGCCGAGACGAAAGCCGAGCTCGACGAACGCGCCGGCCTGCTGCTCGCTGCCATTGAAGGCATGGGCGAAACCGCCCGCGACCGGGCGCTGGCGCAGGTGCTTCAGCACCGTGTCGATGGCGCGCCGCACGTGCAGCAGCACCGGCAGGCCGAACTCGGCGGCGAGCGCGAGCTGGCCCGAGAACATCTCCGCCTGTCGGTCGCGGTCGAGGCCGGCGATGAAGTGATCCAGGCCGATCTCGCCCACCGCCACCAGGCGTTCATCTCCGGCGTGGCGCACAAGTGCATCGCGCAGGGCAGCCAGGTCGGTGGCCCCGGCGCCATCTGTGCACATCGGGTGGATGCCGAGCGCATAGGCGAGCCGATGCCGGTGCGCCAGATCTCGGACGCGCTCGAAGTTGGCAACGGCGACCGCCGGGATGACGCTCTGGCCGATGCCGGCGGCCCGCGCCCGCGCGACGACGGCGTCGCGATCGGCATCGAACTCGGCGGCGTCGAGGTGGCACTGCGTGTCGATCCACACGCTTGCATGATGCCTGCGCCCGCCGCGGCCTTCGCTGTGACAGGTCCTGGCCGGCGTGCTACCGTATTGACGAAGGCTGCGGAGAGACCGGCGCGCGATTTGCTCGTCGTTCGTGCCGCCCTTGCGGCCCCGGATGCACCGATGAAACGAGTCCCGCTGTACAGCCGTTCACACCGTCCGACCGACACACAGGCCGAGCAGGCCGCGGACGCGGCTGCCGCTGCCGCCGCGCCGTCGGCCCCGACGGGCCGCTGGGCGGTACTTGCTCGCCACGAGCGGCGCCTCTGGGCGCTTCTCGTCATCTCGCTGGCGCTGGCCTTCTGGTGGTCGAATCCGACTTTTCGTGCCAAGCCGCCATTGACGATCGAGCAGATCGACGCCGCCGTGCGCCAGTCGATCGAGGACAAGCCGCTCGTCTCACCCGTCTCGCGCGCCTACGACGCGATCCTCCCGTCCGTGGTGCGCGTCGTCGGCCTGATGACCGACGGCGACGACGGCGGCGAGAACAAGGACAACGCCCCCGTCGAGCGGGGCGTCGGCACCGGTGTCGTCATCATCGACAACGGCACCATCCTCACCAACCTGCACGTCGTCAGCGGCGCCAAGAAGATCCGCGTCACCTTCTTCGATGGATCGGAGTCGAATGCCGTCGTCCTCAGTACGCAGCCCGAGAACGACCTCGCGGTTCTCCGGGCCTCCCCGATCCCCGACGACCTTTTCGCCGCGACGATGCGCTCGACCGGCGATCTGCAGCCGGGCGACCACGTCCTGGCCGTCGGCTTCCCGTTCGGCATCGGCCCTTCCGCCTCGGCGGGCGTCGTCTCCGGCCTGAAGCGCCAGTTCCGCTCGCCCGACGGCCAGCAGATGCTCACCAACCTGATCCAGTTCGACGCCGCCGCCAATCCGGGCAACTCGGGCGGCCCGCTGGTGACGATGGACGGCGAGGTGGTCGGCATCGTCACCGCGATCCTGAATCCCAACCGCCAGCGCGTCTTCATCGGCATCGGCTTCGCCGTGCCGATCGAGAACGCCGCCGCAGCGGCGGGGATGCCGCCGTTCTAGGCGGCACGCTGCCGACGTCCTGAGCGCGCAGCGACGGCTCTCCGCGAACGCCGACCGGATCCTTCGCTCCGGACCAATACAGACCGACCCCACGATGACCGACACCTCTTCGATTCCCGCCGACGCCGCGACCTTGATGGAGCGCGTCCTCTACGAGGTCAAGCGCGTCGTCGTCGGCCAGGACCATTTCCTCGAGCGGGTGATGGTCGCGGTGCTCGCCCAGGGCCATCTTCTGGTGGAGGGCGTGCCGGGGCTGGCCAAGACGCTCACCATCAAGACCCTCGCGCAGACGCTGCGCGGCACCTTCAAGCGGATCCAGTTCACGCCCGACCTGGTGCCCGCCGACCTGGTCGGCACGCGCATCTTCAATCCGCGCACCGGCGAATTCAGCACCTCGCTCGGCCCGGTCTTCACCCACCTGCTGCTGGCCGACGAGATCAACCGCGCGCCGGCCAAGGTGCAGAGTGCGTTGCTCGAAGTGATGCAGGAGCGCCAGGTCACGATCGCCGGCGAAACGCACAAGGTCCCCGAGCCGTTCCTCGTCATGGCGACGCAGAACCCGATCGAGACCGAAGGCACCTATCCGCTGCCGGAAGCGCAGGTCGACCGCTTCATGATGAAGGTCCTGGTCGACTATCCGAGCGAGGAAGAGGAGTTCGTGATCGCCCAGCGCGTCACCGGCCCGCCGGTGACGATGAGCCCGGTCGCGAGCATGGGCCAGTTGGCCGAGCTGCAGCAGGAGTGCCGCAAGGTCTACGTCGATCCCTCGCTGATGCAATACGCGGTCAAGCTGGTGAGCGCGACGCGCCGGCCCGACCGCCACGAGCTCGCCGACATCTCGAAGCTGCTCACCTTCGGCGCCAGCCCGCGCGCGACCATCGGCCTGATCGAAGGCGCGCGCGCCCTCGCCTTCATGCGCGGCCGCAGCTACGCGCTGCCCGAGGACATGACCGGCCTGGTCGGCGACGTGCTTCGGCATCGCCTCGTCCTCTCGTACGAAGCTCTTGCCGAAGGCATCGACGCCGACGCCGTGATCCAGAAGGTGATGCGCAAGATCCCCGTTCCCGACAAGCCCCTGGCGGCGGAAAACGCGCATGGCCGCAGCTGATTCGCCGCCCTCCCTCGTCGACCCGAACAGCGCCGAGGCGCTGCTCAAGCGACTCGAGTGGACGGTGCTGCGCCGTCTCGACGGCGTGCTCCAGGGCGACCACCGCACGCTCATGCGCGGCGTCGGCCTCGATCTCGCCGACTTGCGCGAATACCAGCACCATGACGACGTCCGCCATATCGACTGGAACGTCACGGCCCGTCTGCAGACGCCGTACGTGCGCCAGTTCACCGAGGACCGCGAGCTCTCGGCGTGGTTCCTGGTCGACCTCTCGGCGAGCGTCGACTTCGGCTCGGACCGCTTCACCAAGCGCACGGTCGCGCGCGAGTTCGTCGCCGTGCTGGCGCGCCTCCTTTCGCGCCACGGCAACCGCGTCGGCGCTCTCCTCTACGGCAACAACGTCGACACGGTGCTTCCCGCACGCGGCGGCCGGGTCCATGTCCTGAACCTCCTGCAGCGGATGGCGGCGCGCCCGGCCGAAAGCGCCGGCGGCGCCACCGACCTGCGCGAGCTGCTGCTCGCCGCGCAGCGAACGGTCAAGCGCCGCTCGACACTCTTCGTCGTTTCCGATTTCGTCAGCGCGCCGGGCTGGGAACGCGCCCTCGGCCAGCTCGCCCGCCGCCACGAGGTGACCGCGGTGCGACTGTTCGACCCGCTCGAGATGGACCTGCCCGACATCGGACTGGTGACGATGAAGGACGCCGAGACCGGCGAGCAGATCGTCGTCGACACCCACAACCGGCGCTTCCGTGAGCGCTTCGCGGCCGCCGCCGAGAAGCGCGAGACGCTGCTGCGCGAGTCGCTCGCCCGGGCCGGCGTCGACACCCTCGAGCTCAGCACCAACGATGACCTGGTCGACGCCGTGCTGCGTTTCGCCGACCTGAAGAAGCAGCGCAGCAGGCTCGCCAACTGGACCGGGCCGTCGAACCGCTCGATCGCCCATGTCCGGCCGGTGCCAGCCGCCGCGAGCGGGAGCACGCGATGAGTGCCGGCACGCCCTGGATGACGTTCCTGTGGCCGTCGATGCTGTGGGCACTGCTCGCCCTGCCGCTGATCGTGCTGCTCTACATCTTCCTGATCACGCGGCGCAAGAAGACGCATCTTCGCTACGCCAACCTGGGCCTCGTCAAGGAAGCGCTCGGCAGCCGCAGCGCCTGGCGCCGCCACGTGCCGCCGGTGCTGCTCTTCCTGGCGCTGGCGGCGCTGCTGCTCGCGACCTCGCGGCCGGCGGCGCTGATCACGCTGCCGTCGGCGCAGGAGACGATCGTCCTGGCGATGGACGTCTCGGGCAGCATGCGCGCCGCCGACGTCCTGCCCAATCGCCTGATCGCGTCGCAGGAAGCGGCCAAGGCGTTCGTCGCCGACCTGCCGAGGAACGTGAAGATCGCCGTCGTCTCGTTCGCCGGCACCGCCGCCGTCGTGCAGGCGCCGACACTCAGCCGCGACGACGTCAACGCCGCGATCGACCGCTTCCAGCTGCAGCGCGGCACCGCCATCGGCAGCGGCATCGTCCTCTCGCTGGCGACGATCTTTCCCGAGGCCGGCATCGACCTCTCGCAGATCACCGGCGCGCGCGCCATGCCGCCCGGGCCGAACGACAAGCCGCCGCCCGAGTTCAAGCCGGTGGCGCCCGGCTCGTACTCGTCGGCGGCGATCATCCTGCTGACCGATGGCCAGCGCACGACCGGCCCCGATTCGCTCGACGCCGCGAAGATGGCGGCCGACCGCGGCGTTCGCATCTACACCGTCGGCATCGGCACCAAGGAAGGCGAGACGATCGGCTTCGAAGGCTGGTCGATGCGCGTCCGTCTCGATGAGGATACGCTCAAGGCCGTCGCCAAGCTCACCAGCGCCGACTACTTTTACGCCGGCACGGCGCACGACCTGAAGAAGGTCTATCAGGGCCTCAGCACGCGGCTCATCGTCGAGAAGAAGGAAACCGAGATCAGCGCCCTGCTGGCATTGATCGGTGCCGGTCTCGTGATCCTCGGAGCCGCCCTCTCGGTATGGTGGTTCGGGCGAATCGCCTGAGGCTCCGTCGACAGGGGCCCCTGCGTCGACACGTCTGCTGACGTTCGCCGCGAACGTCTGGTTACCGAGCTGACGCGATCGAAACGATCGCCCCCTCCAGGAGCGACGCAAATCTGCCGAAGCAGACTTTGTACCGGCAGTGGCCGCGTTCCCCGATCGAAACGGTCGGTGGCGCGGTACGGTCCGGGGCTCGAAACAAGGTTCGCGGCAGCGAAGACAGGGCAATGAGCAAGTACCGGTTGTACAAGTCGCCCAACGGCGACATCGTTCGCGTCAAGATGGGCTTCTCGTGGCAGGCGTTCTTCGTCGGGTCGCTATCGACGCTCATCCGGCGCGGCTGGCTGCTCGCCGGCGTCGCCCTCATCTACTACGCGGGCGAAACCTTCTTCAACGGCGCGCCGACGCCGACCTCTCGCACCGCCGGCGTCGCCCTCGCCGGTGTCGGCTTCTATGCCATCTACATGCTCTTCTGCGGCGTCAACGGCAACCGCTGGCTGAGCGACTCGCTGCGCCGGCGCGGCTTCACGCTGGTCGGCGAAGAGCGCCACTGACCGCACTCGGCCGCTCGGCGTCAGCCGAAACGGCCGTGCAGGAACCAGCCGCCTTCGCCCGCTCCTGCGGCCGAGAGCGGCAGCCGCGCACGGTAGATCCAGACCAGCGCGCCGTCGGCGGCTTCGGCGATGAAGTAGTCGCGCTCGGCGAGTTCGGCGTCCCACCAGCCGGCCTCGATCCGCTCGGGCCCGGACAGGAGGCTGAGCGGCCGGCCGTCGAGAAGAGGCCGCGAGCGATGCTCGGCGAGCGGCTCGGCAACCGGTTGCAGCCAGACCGGCCGCGCTGAAGCAACAGGCGAAGCCTCGCCCGCCCCTTCCGCGAGACGCGCGCCGCGCCTCGCGACCCGTGGCGACGAGCGTGCCGGTCGCCCGCCCGCATCGGCACGCTGTCCCCGGCTCGCCCGCTCGGGCCGATGGTCCTCGACGCCGGCGAGGCGCTGCACCTGGTCGGCGCCGAGGCGCGCCTGCAGCCGCTCGATCAGCCGTGTCAGGCCTTCGTTCTCGCTTTGCCGCGTCGGGAAGAGCTCGCTGTTCGGCGCTGCCCGCTTGACAATGTCTTCCGCCTGCAACGCGATCTCGAGCGTCGGCGCCGGCAACTGCACCTGGGCCAGGCGCTCGCGCAGCAGGACGAGCAGATGCTCGCTGTCGCGCGACGGCTCGGCCAGGGCGATCTCGAGCGAAGTCGCCTGCGGCGTTCGATCGCCTTGCTGCCAGCGCGTTTCGTGGTGCATGAGCAGGCGAAAGCGGCGCACGAAGGCGTGCTGCGCCGCCAGCCACGCGACCAGGCGCGCGAGCAGGATGGCTGCGCCTTGCAACACCTGCTCGGTGCTGTCGGCGCGCGCGAACAGCTCGAGGCGGCTCTCGAACAGGCGCGCCGGAACGATCGCCTCGCGCGGATCGGGGCGGCGGCCGAAGGCGGCATCCATCTCGGCGAGCAAGGTCTCGCCGAAGCGGCGCGCGAGGCCGGCGCGCGGCAGGCCGAGCAGGTCGCCGATCTGGCGCAGACCCATTCCCTGCAAGGCCTCCCAGTGCTCGCGGCCGGGGCCGAGCAGCCACACCGGCGCCGCGGCGAGAGCTTGTCGCGTCGCTTCGAGGCTCAGGCAACGCGGCGGCGGCGTGACGCGGGCGAGAACGGCCGCCCCCTGCGCCGTCGCTGCGGTGGCGATGCGAACCGAGTGGCCGAGCGGCAGGGTCGCCTGCTGCACGCGCTGCAGCAGGGGCTCGATGCCGCCGAAGTAGCGCAGGCTCGCCTGCACCTCGAGGAGCACGGTGTCGGCCGCCGCGCCGGGCTCGCACGCGGGTTGCAGCGAGACCTGCGGCGTGAAGGCGAGCGCGGCGTGGGCCAGCGGCAGCATCGCCTCGGCATCGCGCGCCGGGTCGGCCTGGCCGAGGGTGATGCGCGGCGCGAGCGCGAGCGCGGTCGCCCGCTTCAGCCCCGGCTTGACGCCCTGCGCCTGCGCCGCCGCATTGGCAGCAGAGATGCGATGCTCGTCGACGAGGGCGATCGACGGGCCCTTCGATGCCGGGTTGGCATCGGCCTCGAGCAAGGTCGCCGCAAACGATTCGAGCGACAACAGGGGAAAGTGCAGGGCGACCCAGAGCACGAGGGATCCGGCAGGAAAAGCAGGTGCGGCGAAAGCAACGCGAAGGCGCCGAGCCGGCTCACGCGAAATCGACGAAAGTGGCCGCGCGCAATGCCGTGTCGCGCTCGCTGCCCGCGCGCCGCCGCGCCGCCGCCGACAGGACGGTCGGCAGATCGAGCGAAAGCGGCGCTTCGAGCGGCGGGCCGCGCCGCTTCAGGACGCGCACCCGCAAGCGATCGGCACCGCCCGCCTGCAGGCTCAGGCGCAGCGGCGACGCCGTCGGCCGGCCCGCTGCGGCGGCTTCGCGCATGACGAAGGCGGGACCGTCGTGGCCGTGAGCGGCGAGCTGGAGGCGGCGCAACCGCTCGGCGCGCAAGCGCGGCGGCAGCCAGGCGACAACAG
>JBDSLQ010000022.1:0-2861 GCA_039916285.1 Caldimonas sp. | reverse complement strand
CGCTCGCGCTCGACCCGCGCCTGCTCCTGCTCGACGAGCCGTTCGAGGGGCTGTCGCCGGCGATCATCCCGAGCATCAGCGACGGCATCGCCTCGATCCGCCGCCTCGGCCACGGCGTGCTGATGGCCGAATCGAACGTTCACCACATTCCCGAAGACGCAGACGCCTTGTACGTGCTCGAGCGCGGCGAGATCATCTGGCACGGCAAGCCGGCTGACACTTACCCCCCCGACGTCATGCGTGTCATCGGCAGCAACGCCTGACTTGCCCGCAGGCAATTCCGACAGGAGAGACTGCATGCCCAAGCTCCTCACCCCGGCGCAGATCGAGACCTTCTGGCGCGACGGCTGCGTGTTTCCGATCCGTGTCATGCCGACCGAACAGGCGCTGGCGATCCGCGCCCAGCTCGAGGCCTTCGAGCGCAGCGCCGGCGGCCCGCTCAAGGGCGACCTGCGCCACAAGTCGCACCTGCTCTTCCCGTGGCTCGACGACATCGTCCACAACGACAAGATCGTCGACGCGATCGAGGACCTCTACGGCCCCGACCTGCTCTGCTGGACGACCAACTTCTTCATCAAGGAAGCGAGCAACCCGGCGTTCGTGTCGTGGCACCAGGACTCGACCTACTGGGGACTCGACAAGCCCGACGTCGTCACCGCCTGGGTCGCGCTGACGCCGAGCAACGCGAGCAACGGCGCGATGGGGTTCATCCCCGGTACGCACACGTCCGACCAGATTCCGCACCGCGACACCTTCGCCAAGAACAACCTGCTGACGCGCGGTCAGGAGGTCGCCGTCGACGTCGATGCGACGAAGGCGGTGACGATCGAGCTCCAACCCGGCGAGATCTCGCTGCACCATGTCCGCCTGGTGCACGGCTCGCCGGCCAATCCGTCGAACGATCGTCGCATCGGCTTCGCGATCCGCTACGTCCCGACGCGCGTCGCGCAGGTCGCCGGCCGCGACAGCGCCTCGCTCGTGCGCGGCAGCGACGCCTTCCACCACTTCGACCTGGAGCCGCGGCCGAGCGCCGAGATGGACCCGGCGTTCGTCAAGCTGCACAGGGAGATTGCCGAGCGCAGCGCGCAGATCCTCTACCGCGGCACCGACGTGAAGAGCTACAACGACCCCGCGGCCTTGCCCGAGCGCGCGTCGTGACGGGCAGCGACGGCGCGACCAAGGCGCGCCTGTTCCGGCAGATGCACCTCGGCCCCGACCTCCTCGTCATCGCCAACGCCTGGGACGCCGGCAGCGCGCGCGTCTTCGAGGCGGCCGGAATCCGCGCCATCGGCACGGGCAGCGCGGGCGTCGCCTTCAGCCATGGCTTCGTCGACGACGAGCGCATCCCGCGCGACGTGATGCTGCGCGCGATCGCCGAGATGGTCGCCGCCGTCGAGGTGCCGGTCACCGCCGACATCCTCGCCGGCATGGGCGATTCGATCGAGGCGGTCGTCGCGACGGTGCGGGAAGTGATCGCTCTCGGCGCCGCCGGCGTCAACATCGAGGACAGCTCGGACGTCGACGGCGCGCGCCTGCTCGACGCCGGCTACCAGACCGAGAAGATCCGCGCCGTCTGCGCCGCGGTCGAGGCGAGCGGCGTGCCGATCGTCGTCAATGCGCGCACCGACGCGTACTGGCTGAAGCTCGGCGATGAGAAGGAGCGCCTCAGAACGAGCATCGAACGCGCCAACCGCTACCGCGACGCCGGCGCGCACTGCCTGTTCGTTCCCGGCACCACCGACCGCGCAACGCTTCAGACGCTCGTCGCCGAGATCGCCGGGCCGCTCAACATCCTCGCGACACCGGGCTGCCCGCCTGTCGCCGAGCTGCAGTCGCTCGGCGTGCGCCGCTTGAGCCAAGGCTCGGGGCCGATGCGGGCGAGCCTGATGATGGCGCGCCGGATCGCGCGCGATCTCCTCGACACCGGCACGTACGCGCGCTTCCATGGCGACGCGATTCCCTACGACGAGGCGAACGCCCTCTTTCGGCGCGGCGACGCCGGCGGGTCGCGATGAGGTTCCGCGCCGCGGTGCTGAACGAGGTCGGCGCGCCGCTCACGGTCGACACGCTCTCGCTGGCGCCGCTGCAGGCGAGCGACGTGCTCGTCCGCGTCCGCGCCAGCGGCCTTTGCCACACCGACCTCGAGGTGATCCAGGGAACGCTGGCGTACCCGCTGCCGATCGTCCTCGGCCACGAAGGCGCGGGCGTGGTCGAGGCGGTCGGCAGCGCGGTGACGCGGGTCAGGAAGGGCGACCACGTCATCTGCTCGTGGAACCCGCACTGCGGCCACTGCTTCTACTGCGAGCGCGGTGTGCCGATCCTGTGCGAGCCGTACAAGAGGAACGAGCCGCGCGGCCTGCTCCTCGACGGCAGCTCGCGCCTCAGCCGCGACGGCGCGCCCGTCAACCACTTCTTCACGACCTCGACGCACGCCGAGCTGACCGTCGTTCCCGAGTCGGGCGCGATCGCGATCTCGAAGGAGATCCCGTTCGACCGCGCCTGCATCATCGGCTGCGGCGTGATGACCGGCGTCGGCGCCGCGGTGAGGAAGGCACGCGTCGAGCCCGGCTCGAGCGTCCTCGTGATCGGCTGCGGAGCGGTCGGCCTCAACGTCCTGCAAGGCGCGCGCCTCGCCGGCGCCGCGACGATCATCGCCGCCGACGTCGGTGCCGGGCGCCTCGCGCGAGCGCGCCAGTTCGGTGCACTGCACGCGATCGACGCGACCGGCGACCGGGTGCTCGACCAGGTGCGCGCCCTCACCGGCGGCCGCGGCGCCGACCACGTGTTCGAGGCCGCCGGGCACGAGGCGGCGTTTCGCCTCGCCGTCGAAGCGGTGCGGCCGGCGGGTCAGGTCGTGTGGC
>JBDSLQ010000021.1:0-3229 GCA_039916285.1 Caldimonas sp. | reverse complement strand
TCGGTCCGAGCGACGGCGTTCCCGAGCGGCACGAGTTCCCGGCGCAGGCGAACGGCCGCTTCGTCAAGCTGCAGGACCTTCGCTACGGAGAGAACCCGCATCAGCGCGCCGCGTTCTACCGCGACCTCGCGCCGGCGCCGGGCTCGCTCGTCACGGCGACGCAACTGCAGGGCAAGGAGCTTTCGTACAACAACATCGCCGACGCCGACACCGCCTGGGAATGCGTGAAAAGCTTCGCCGCACCCGCGTGCGTGATCGTCAAGCACGCCAACCCGTGCGGCGTCGCGGTCGCCGACGGCGCCGCGGCGGCGTATGCGAAGGCGCTGAAGACCGACCCGACGTCGGCCTTCGGCGGCATCATCGCCTTCAACGGCGAGGTCGATCGCGCCTGCGCCGAGCATGTCGCCAAGCAGTTCGTCGAGGTGCTGATCGCACCGTCGTACAGCGCCGAGGCGCTCGCCGTCTTCGCCGCCAAGAAGAACACGCGCGTCCTGCAGATCGATCTCCCCGCGCCCGGCGCGGGCCGCAATACGCACGACCTGAAGCGCGTCGGCTCGGGCTTGCTGATTCAGACCACCGACAACCACGATATCGGCGCAGCCGACCTCGAGGTCGTGACGACCCGCAAGCCGACGCCGGCGCAGACCCAGGATCTTCTCTTCGCCTGGACGGTCGCGCGCTTCGTCAAGAGCAACGCCATCGTCTTCTGCGGCGACGGCATGACGCTCGGCGTCGGCGCCGGCCAGATGAGCCGGGTCGACTCGGCGAAGATCGCCTCCATCAAGGCCGAGGCGGCGCAGCTCTCGCTCGTGGGCTCGGCGGTCGCGAGCGATGCCTTCTTTCCGTTCCGCGACGGGCTCGACGTCGTCGTCGACGCCGGCGCCGCCTGCGTCATTCAGCCCGGCGGCTCGATGCGCGACGACGAGGTGATCGCCGCGGCGGACGAACGGGGCATCACCATGGTCTTCACCGGCGTCCGCCACTTCCGGCATTGATGGGGCCCCCACGCTCTCTGCGTTCGCTGCCCCCCGAGGGGGCGCGGCCGGGCCTGGGGCGGCCCGGCGCCCGGCCGAGGTGAAGCTGCCCGAAGCGGCGGGGCTGGCGCTCGCCTTCATCGCCCGCCTCGTCACCGGTGCGCAGGGCCACTGGCACGGCTCGACGCCGAAGGCCGAGCAGCGGATCTATTTCGCCAACCACCAGAGCCACTTCGACTGGGTGCTGATCTGGGCCGCGTTGCCGCACGACCTGCGCGCGGTGACCAGGCCGATCGCGGCGCGCGACTACTGGACCGCGAGCCCGCTCAAGCACTGGATCACGCGCGAGATCTTCAACGCCGTCTACGTCAGCCGGCAGCGCGCCAAGGACGGCGGCGGCGATGACGAGGACCCGCTCGAGCCGCTGATGGAAGCGCTTCGCCACGGCGACTCGCTGGTCATCTTCCCGGAAGGAACGCGCGGCCACGGCGCCGATCCGGCGACGTTCAAGTCGGGCCTGTTCGCGCTCGCGCAAGCGTTTCCCGATGTCCAGCTGATCCCCGCCTGGATCGACAACGTCCAGCGCGTCATGCCCAAGGGCGAAGTCGTCCCGGTGCCGATCCTGTGCACCGTCGTCTTCGGCGCGCCGATGGTGCTGGGCCCGGGCGAGGAGCGGCGTGCCTTCCTCGATCGCGCCCGCGGCGCCGTGATGGCCCTGCGTGCCGTCGCCTGATGGGCGCGCTGCGTGCCTTGAGCGTCAGCCAGCAGGTCGGCCTGCTGTTCGTCGTCCTGTTCGGCCTGCTCGCGCTGGTCACGCTCGTCGCCTTCGGCCGGTCGCTCAGTGATCACTCGCCCGAGCAGGGGGCGCAGCGCGAGCGCTTCGCGCGCGAGCTGCGCGCGCTCTGGCTCGGCTCGCTGCTGTTCTGGGTCGCCTGGGCCTCGGGGCCGCTCGGCTCGACGCTGCTGTTCGGCTTCGTCTCGTTCGTCGCTTTGCGCGAGTTCGTGACGCTCACCCACACGCGGCGCGCCGACCACCGCGCACTGCTGCTCGCCTTCTTCGTGATCCTGCCGATGCAGTACGTGCTCGTCGGCATGCGCCTCATCAACGCCTTCACGGTCTTCATCCCGGTCTACCTGTTCTTCGCCATCCCGGTCATCAGCGCGCTGGCCAACGATCCGTTCCGCTTTCTCGAACGCACCGCGAAGATCCAGTGGGGCATCACGGTCACCGTCTACGGCATGAGCCACGCACCGGCGCTGCTCCTGCTCGACCTGCCGGGCTACCGCGAGCGCGGCGCCTTCCTCGTGCTCTTTCTCGTCCTCGTCGTCGTCGCCGCTCAGCTCGGCCAGGAATACGCGAGCCGGCGGCTCAGGCGACGTCCGGTGGCGCGCGCGATCAGCCGGTCGTTCTCGTGGCCTGCGTTTGGCGCCGGCGCCGGTGCGGCGGCGCTGGTCGGGCTGCTGCTGTACTGGGTGACGCCGTTCAAGCCGCTCGCCGCGCTGGCGATGGGGGCGATCGCCGGCGCGGCGGGAACGCTGGGCGAGTTCGTCATGAAGGCGCTCAAGCGCGACGCCGGCGTCCGCAACTTTCGCGGCGGCTCGTCGGTGACGGGCGCGGTCGGCCTGCTCGACCGCGTCGCGCCGCTCTGCTTCGCGGCGCCGGTGTTCTTCCACTCGGTGCGCGGTTATTTCGGCATCTGAAGCGGCTGCCGTGCCTCGGCCGGCCTGCGCTTCGGTTCCAATGGCGCCATGCGCGTTCTCGGGATCGATCCCGGCCTACGGACCACCGGCTTCGGCGTCGTCGAGTGCGACGGCGGACACTTGCGCTACGTCGCGAGCGGGACGATCCGTACCGCCGCCGTCGCCCTGCCCGACCTGCCGGGCCGGCTCAAGGTCATCTTCGACGGCGTGCGCGAAATCGCCGAGCGCTATGCGCCGACCTGCGCCTCGATCGAGATCGTCTTCGTCAATGTCAACCCGCAGGCGACGCTGCTGCTCGGCCAGGCGCGCGGCGCCGCCTTGTCGGCGCTGGTGTCTCACGAGCTCGCCGTCGCGGAGTACACGGCGTTGCAGATGAAGCGCGCCATCGTCGGCCACGGCCAGGCGAAAAAGGAACAGGTGCAACAGATGGTGATGCGCCTCCTGGCCCTGCCAGGCCTGCCCGGACCCGACGCCGCCGACGCGCTCGGCCTGGCGATCTGCCACGCCCACGCCGCCGGCAGCTTCGCCGCGATCGCGCGCAGCGCAACTCTCGC
>JBDSLQ010000020.1:0-8171 GCA_039916285.1 Caldimonas sp. | reverse complement strand
TCATGCGCAGCGTCGTCGTCTTGCCGCAGCCGCTCGGGCCGAGCAGCGTCGTCAGCGAGCCGCGCGGGATGCGGACGCTGACCACATCGACGACGAGCGGCGCGGCCGGGTCGCTGCCGTAGCGCTTGGAGACCGCCTGCAGCTCGATCCCGCCGGCGGCGTCGCCGCCAACGGCTGCATTCGCGGCGCCGGGATCGGCCGTCATGCCGGAACCGGCACCAGGGCGCGCCGGCCGATCGTGCGCCCGCCGACGCTCCAGTTGATCAGTGCGACCGCCAGCGACATCAGCGCGATCAGCACGGTGCAGTAGGCGAGCGCGACCCCGTAGTCGCCGTTGCCGACGCGGCCGATGATGTACGTCGTCGCCAGCTCGGTTTCGGCGGTGACGAGGAAGACGACCGCCGAGACCGTCGTCATCGAGCGCACGAAGCTGTAGACGAGCGCGGCGACGAGCGCCGGCCTGAGCAGCGGCGCAACGACGCGGCGCAGCGTCGTCGCGGTGCGGGCGCGCAGCATCGTCGATGCTTCATCGAGCGAGCGGTCGATCTGGCGAAAGGCGGCGCTGCCCGCGCGCACGCCGACCGGCAGGTTCCGGAAGATGAAGCACAGGACGATGATGAGGCCGGTGCCGGTCAGCTCGAACGGCGGCACGTTGAAGGCGAGGATGTAGCTCACGCCCAGGACGGTGCCCGGAATCGCGAAGGCGAGCAATGCGCCGAACTCGAACGCGTCGCGGCCGCGGAAGTCGGTGCGCGCCAGCAGCCAGGCGATCACCAGGCCGATCACCGCGCAGAGCGGCGCGGCGATCGCCGCGAGCTTCAGCGTCGTGAAGAGCGAATTCCACGCCGTGCCGGCGAAGACGAGCGCCGCGCCGACGTCTGCGTTGCCGCGCTGGATGTCGAAGGCGGTGACGAAGTGGCGCAGCGTCGGCGTGTAGTCGCGGCCCCAGGTCGCGACGAATCCGCCGGCGAAGGCGAACAGGTAGACGATGAGCGTGAACGCCAGCCACGGCACGACGACGGCGAAGGCGGCGCGGCGCAGGCCGTCGGGCAACGGCATCGGCAGGCCGCCGTCGCCCTTGCCGGTGACGGTCGTGAAGGCGCTCTTGCCGAGCAGGTGCCGCTGGCCCCAGAAGACGAGTAGCGCGAATGCGCTCAGGACGAGCGCCAGCGAAGCCGCCCGGCCCTGGTCGTACTGGGCGCCGACGATCGCGAAGAAGATCTCGGTCGAGAGCACCGAGAACTGGCCGCCGACGACGATCGGGTTGCCGAAGTCGGCGATGCTCTCGATGAAGCCGACCAGGAACGCGTTGGCCAGGCCCGGCTTGAGCAAGGGCAGCGTGATGGTGAAGAAGGTCTTCTTCCGATCGGCCCGCAGTGTCTGCGCCGCTTCCTCGAGCGACGGCGCGATCCCGGCGACGACGCCGCGAACGATCAAGAAGGCGATCGGCGTGAAGGCGAACAGCTGCGCCAGCCAGACGCCGAACCAGCCGTAGAACCAGCGCGAGGGCGTGATGCCGAACATCGCCTCGAGCAACTGATTGACGATGCCGGCGCGGCCGAAGAGCAGGATCAGGCCCAAGCCGACGACGAACGGCGGCGTGATGATCGGCAACAGCGCGAGCGCGTTGAGAGGCCGCCTGAGGCGCGCCGAGCCGCGCTCGGCGAGGAGCGCGATCAGGGTGCCGAGGAGCGTCGTTCCCGCCGCCGTCGCCAGGGCGAGGAAAAGCGTGTTCCAGGCGACGCCGCAGCGCACGCCGCCGGCGAGGCAGGAAAGATCCCAGGTCCGCTCGTTGCCGACTCTTTCGGCCAGCGCGGCGAACGACAACGCGCCCGATTCGTCGACGAAGGCCCCAGCGAGCGCGCGCGCGACCGGGTAGGCGACGAAGAGGAGGAGCAAGGCGCTGCAGACGACGATCGCGCTCGCCGTGAAGGCATCGCCCCGCACCCAGCCGAGCCGGGCGAAGCCGGCGCCGAGCACGATCAGGAACGCGAGCAACGCCAGTGCGCCGCCGAGACCGATTCCGGGTTGTCCCACGGGCAGCGAGCCGAACGCATGCGCCAGAACGGCGAACGACCAGCCGGTCGCGCCGATGGTAAAGCCGCTGGCGAGCAAACCGCCGAGCGCGACGAGCGCACCCCCCGAGAGCAACGTGCCCTGGCGCTGTCGCGACGCCGCGCGAAGGCCGAGCGCCGCGATCGCGAGACCGGGCACGACGACCGCCAGCCAGGGCCGGCCGTGGCGCATCGCCTGGACGAATCCGCTCGCGCTGTCGGGCCCGGACCAAGCCCCGGCCAGCGCCTGCCACAGGCTGATGTCGGCAGGGAGGTACCACGGCAGCAGCGCGAACGACAAGGCGGCGACGGCGAGCCACGTCGCCGTCGCCCGA
Source organism: Caldimonas sp. (assembly GCA_039916285.1). GTDB lineage: Bacteria > Pseudomonadota > Gammaproteobacteria > Burkholderiales > Burkholderiaceae_C > Schlegelella_A. Next base: position 5,782 of record JBDSLQ010000020.1, on the reverse strand, counting down.
CTGTCGCGTGCCGTCGCTGCGGCGCGGCCCGGCGACGCGCCGCGGCTCAACGCGGCAGCGAGTTGATGTCCTTCTCCCACTTGGCGATCAGGCGCCGCCGCTCGGCGCTGGCGCCGTATCTGGCGTAGTCGTAGTCGATCAGCTTGATCTTCTTGAAGTCCGGAACGTTGAGGTCGATCGGCGTCGCCTTGTTCGACGGCAGCTGGTACTGGCGCGTCGCGGCGCCGAACTGCTGCGCCTGCGCCGTCAGCGCCCATTCGTAGAACTTCTTTGCCTGCTCGAGGTTCCTGGCGCCCTTGACGATCGACATGGAGCCGATCTCGGCGCCCGTCCCCTCCGAGGGCGTCACCGTCTCGACCGGAAAGCCCTGGAGCTTCTCGCCCGGGCCGTCGTGGACGAAGCTGATCGAGACCGCGGTCTCTCCGCGCGCGACCGCCTTGATCGGGCCGGTGCCCGAGCGGGTGTATTGGCCGATGTTTTTGTGCAGGCCCTTCATGTACTCGAAGGCCTTCTCCTCGCCCATCAGCTGCACGAGCGTCGCGACCATCGTGTACGCCGTGCCGCTCGATGCCGGGTTGGCGACCTGGATCTCACCCTTGTATTCGGGCCTCAGCAGGTCGGCCCAGCTGCGCGGCACGGCGAGCTTCTTCTTGGCGAGCAGCTCGGTGTTGTAGCCGAAGCCGAGCGGCCCGGAGTAGATGCCGACCGTCCTGTAGCCCGACTGCTTCGCCTGCTGCTGCGCCCACGGCTGCAGCTGCGCCAGCGTCGGCGACTTGTATTCGATCGTCAGGTCGCTCTCGGCGGCCTGCAGGTGCGGATCGCCGGTGCCGCCGAACCAGACGTCGGTCTTCGGGTTGGCCTTCTCGGCGATCAGCTGGGCGAGCGCCTCGCCCGAGCCTTTCAGCGACATGTTGACTTTGATTCCGGTCGACTTGGCGAACACGGTCTGGATCATGTTGCACCAGTCGGCCTGCACCGAGCAGATGACGTTGACCTGCCCGGGCTGCGCCTGCGCCATCGCCGCGCCCGCGAAAACGAGGCCGGCGATGCACAGGGCAAGACGCGTCGTCGAGGTCTTCATCGCGCGGCATCGTATCCTCTTCGCATGGCCTTCGACCTCGTCCTCTTCGGCGGTACCGGCGATCTGACGTGGCGAAAGCTGATGCCTGCTTTGTTCCAGGCCTGGCGCCACGGCAAGCTGCCGGAGGGCGGCCGCATCGTCGCCGTTTCGCGGCAGGAGATGAGCGACGACGCCTATCGCACCTGGGTCAAGGAGCGCTTCCACGAGGTCGAGGACGCCAAGCGGCCGAGCGACGACGAGTTCGATCGCTTCGCCGCCCATCTCCATCACCTTCGCCTCGATCTTTCGCAAGGCGGCGACTACGCGCGCCTCAAGGCGTGGCTCGCTTCGCCGATCGGCCGGGTCGGGCCCGCCGAGGTCGTCGTCATGTACCTGGCGACGAGCCCGGACCTGTTCCCGGTCGTCTGCGCCCAGCTCGGCGTCGTCGGGCTGAACGGGCCGAACGTCCGCGTCGTCATCGAGAAGCCGCTCGGCCACGACCTGGCGAGCGCGCAAAGGATCAACCGCGTCGTCCGCTCGGTGTTCAACGAGGCGCAGGAATTCCGCATCGACCACTACCTCGGCAAGCCAGCGGTGCAGAACCTGATGGCCTTGCGCTTCGGCAACGTGCTGTTCGAGCCGCTCTGGCGGCGCGAGTGCATCGCCAACGTCCAGATCACGATCGCCGAATCGATCGGCGTCGGCACGCGCGGCGACTTCTACAGCCGCACCGGCGCGCTGCGCGACATGATCCAGAACCACGCGCTGCAGCTGTTGACGATGGTGGCGATGGAGCCGCCTTCGCGGATGGTCGCCGACGCCATCCGCGACGAGAAGCTGAAGGTGCTGCGCTCGCTCAAGCCGTTCGGCGCCGACAGCGTCGGCCGCGACGTCGTGCGCGGTCAGTATCGCGCCGGCAACGTCGACGGGAAGCCGGTGCCCGGCCTGCTCGAGGAAGACAAGGTGGCTGCCGAGAGCACGGTCGAGACCTTCGTCGCGATGCGCACCGAAGTGCAGAACTGGCGCTGGGCCGGCGTGCCGTTCTACCTGCGTACCGGCAAGCGCCTCGCCGAGCGCGACGCGCAGATCGTCGTCAACTTCCGGCCCACGCCGCACACGCTGTTTCCGGGCAGCAACCCGCCGAACAAGCTGGTCATCAAGCTGCAGCCCGAAGACGGCCTCGAGCTGCACCTGCTCGCGGCAAAGGGCGCTGGGCAGGCAGAGGCGCTGGCGCCGGTGTCGCTCGACCTCGACTTCGACAAGGCTTTTGCCGCCAATCGCGTCGGCGCCTACGAGCGGCTGCTGCTCGACGCCATCGCCGGTCGGCTCAACCTGTTCGTTCGCAGCGAGGAGCAGGAAGAAGCGTGGCGCTGGGTAGAGCCGGTGCTCGAATCGTGGCGCGCCGACGATGCGCCGCCGCGCCCCTACGCGGCAGGCACATGGGGGCCGGCGGCGGCGAGCGCGCTGGTCGCGCGCGACGGGTTTACCTGGGCCGAGGAACAGTAGCGGGCGCGGCGACCGCTAGGCGGTCGGCGTCGTCACTGCTTGGGGTCGAGGCCGCGAATCGGCTTCTTGTCCTTTCCGATTGGCGAGATCTCGACGATCTTGTTCTCGTTTGCGACGTCGCGAAAGTTAGCCGGCTCCTGCTCCGTCGCCTTGCGCTCGGATTGCCTGAGCTGCTCGCGCTGGTTCTTTGGCGCCGGCGCGCCGGGGGTCGTTGTGGTGTTGGCCATGATCGTCTCCGTGAGGCTGAGCGCTGCGTGCGCACCCGCCTAGTACAGACGATCGGCGCCGCCGCGACGAGCCGTCATCGGCCCGTTGCCGTGTGGGAATTCGCCGGCAGACGCGGAACCGTCCCGGACCCACACTCGCCTTCTCGATCCTCTCACGCCACCATGACGACCCCGAGCGAACGGCAGACGCACTTCTCGATGATCCGCGGCTTCCATCTGGCCGACGTGTTCACCCTCGGCAACGCCGCCTGCGGCGTCGCCGCCGTGCTGATGGCGATGCGTTACCTGATCAGCAAGGACGTCGGCGATCTCCTCGTCGCCGCCGCGTTCGCGCCGGCGGCATTCGCCTTCGACGTCCTCGACGGCCGCATCGCCCGCTGGCGCCGGACGTCGTCGGCGCTCGGCCGCGAGCTCGACTCGCTCGCCGACGTGATCTCGTTCGGCGTCGCGCCGGCCGCCCTCGCCTTCGCCTGCGGCGCGACCGGCGCCTGGGACGCGCTGGTCCTCGTCTACTTCGTCTGTTGCGGAGTCTCGCGCCTGGCGCGCTACAACGTCACCGCCGAAACGATGTCTGAAGAGAGCGGCAAGGTGAAATATTTCGAGGGCACGCCGATCCCTACCAGCGTCCTGCTCACCGCCGTTCTGGCCTGGGCGGCCTGGCAGGGCCGCATCGGCGACGCGCTCTACGGCGGCAGCTGGAACGTGCTGGGCGCGACGCTGCACCCTCTGATGCTGATGTTCGCGCTTTCGGGCACGCTGATGGTCAACAAGACGCTGCGCATACCCAAGCTCTAACCGGCGCCGGTCAGGACGCTCCAGGTGGCCCGTGAAAGGGTAAGGCGCCCGCCCTCCCCGTCGGCGCTGTCTTACCGGCGGCCGCCGGCTTGTCCCACAGGCCGCCTCCAGGGGCTGAAATATGGTTTCGGATTCGAGCGACACTCCGCCGCTCCAACTGCCGCGAGTACACCATGGCCAGCAACCACACCACCGCCACCCGTCAGCCCGCCGGCGAAGACAGCAACGAGACGATGACGGCGGTGCAGAAGCTGCGCGAGCAGGCCGACGCCGTCGTCCAGAGGATCCAGCCGCGCATCGCCGCCGTCTCGACCTATGCCCGCGAGGAGCCGACCAAGGCCTTGCTGATCTCGGCCGCGACCGGCGCCGCGCTGATGGGGCTGTTCGCGCTGATCGTCCGCTCGAGCGGACGATCCGCCTCGCCGGCGCGATCGGCAATGGCCGCCATCCGCGACGCCGCCCTCGAACTCGCCGACAGCGCCCAGAGCATGGCCGCCGACGTGCTGGGTGCGACCCAGCAGCGGGCCGCCGATCTGCTCGAAACGGCGCAACAGCGTGCAGGCGAGGCGCTCGGCGCGACGCAGCAGCGCGCCAGCAATGCGCTCGGCGCCGCACAGCAGGGCGCCACCAGCTTCTTCGGGTCGACTCAGAAGCGCGCGAGCGCCGCGAGCGACAGCGTCTCGGAGTCGGTCACCGACATGCTGAAGACGGTTCGCGACAAGGCTGGGCCGATGGTCGACAAGATCAAGCCGCAGATCGATGCCGCGACCGCCTATGCCAAAGAGGATCCCGCGCGTGCTGCCCTGGGCCTCGCGGCTGCGGGCGCGATCATCGCCGGGCTGATCGCGCTGGCGCGCCACTCCGAGGACGAATCCTGAGCTGATCTCAGGCGAAGATGCGGCGCTGAAACGGGCTCGGCGCCATCCGGCCGCTGCGCTCCCGGTCGGCGAGGCGGACGATCGACGTCCCGGCGAGGCACAGCAGGGCGGCGAAGACCCAGACGCCGAGATGGGGGGATGCGAAGGCGGCGACGAAGAGAAAGGTCGCCAGTCCCCCCCACATCGCCGCTTCCGCGGCAGCGGAGTGATTGGTGCCGGCACGAGCGTGGAGAGCAGCGAGAGCGAGCGCGATGAGGCCGAAGCCGACACAGGGCAGGCGCTCGGCGAGAGCGACCGCGCCGGCGGGCTGCGCGCCGACGTACAGCATCGCGAACGCGGATGCCGGCGCGCCGAGGGCGACGAACAGGAACAGGATTCGATGCAGCATGGCCAGTCCCGGAAGGTTGCTCGGAGGTCGACGACATGACGGCCTCGACCGAACAGGCGCAGCGTAGCGAGCGCGGTTCGCGGCGGGACCCCCGCGCGTGCGGGGATCGGGACAGCCGGTGCATGCGAAAGACCCGGCCGCGGACTCCTCGAGTTGCCATGGCCACGATCGGTCCGTGACATTTGTCACGGATGTGGCGGTGCAGGCGGCCGGCGTCGTAGGCGCGAAGCGAGATCTGGCGGCGACGGCGATCCGGAAGGAAGACATGGCAGTTGTTGGAGTTTTCGATGCGCGATGTTCACCCGCGCATCGGCCCCTGGCTGGCCATCACCGGACACCCCGTCAGCGCTTGCGCGCGAGCGTCAGCCCGTCGCCGATCGGGAGGAGCGACAGGTCGATGCGCTCGTCGCCGTGCAGCTTGGCGTTGAGCGCCTGCAGCGCCGCCGTGTCGGCATCGCCGCCCGCCGGCCGCGCCACCTTGCCGCCCCACAAGGTGTTGTCGATCGCGATCATCCCGCCCGGCCGCAGCAGCTGCAGGCAGCGCTCGTAGTAGGCGTCGTAGCCCGTCTTGTCGGCGTCGATGAAGGCGAAGTCGTAGCGTCCTGCCTCGCCCGCCGCGAGCCGCGCGTCGAGGGTGGCGAGCGCGGGCCCGAGCTGCAGGTCGATCTTGTCGGCGACGCCGGCCTGCTGCCAGTACGACCGGCCGATGCGCGTGTACTCGTCGCTGATGTCGCAGGCGAGCAGCGTGCCGTCGGCAGGCAAGGCGAGCGCGACGGTCAAGGCGCTGTAGCCGGTGAAGACGCCCACCTCGAGGGCTCGGCGCGCGCCGAGCAGCTTGACAAGCAGCGCCATGAACTGGCCTTGCTCGGGCGAAATCTGCATTCCTGCCTGCGGGTGCTGCGCGGTGGCAGCGCGCAGCGCGGCCTGG
>JBDSLQ010000019.1:0-4080 GCA_039916285.1 Caldimonas sp. | reverse complement strand
CGATGACGAGAAAGGCGGTCGAGCAGGACAAGGTCCAGATCATGATCGGGCCGCTCTCGGGCGACGAGGGCATCGCGGTCAAGAACTACGCCAAGACCAAGCCCGACATCACCTTCATCAACGGCTCCTCGGGCGCGCAGGCGACGACGCTGTCGGACCCGGCGGCCAACTTCTATCGCTTCAATACCGAAGGCGCGCAGTGGATGGTCGGCGTCGGCGAGGCGGCGCTCGCGAAGGGCTACAAGAAGGTCTTCCTCGTCGCCGAGGACTACGGCTTTCCGTACTCGCAGGTCCAGGGCTTCATGGCGAGCTATTGCGCCAAGGGCGGCAAGGTCGTCGACAAGGCCTGGGTACCGCTCGGCACCAAGGACTATGCCGCGGTGGTGGCGAAGATCCCGAAGGACATCGACGCGGTCGTCGTCGTCCTCGGCGGCTCGGACGCGGTGAACTTCCTGAATCAGTACGAGCAGGCGGGCGGCAGCAAGCCGATGGTCGGCGGCACGATCACGGTCGACCAGACGGTGCTCAACTACAAGGGCAAGCGCCGCGAGTCGCTGCTCGGCACGATGTCGGCAGGGCCGATGGCCGATTCGATCGACACGCCCGAGTGGAAGAAGTTCGTCGCCGACTACAAGGCCCAGTTCAAGGACGGCTTCCCGAGCCCGTCGCTGTTCGCCTATCTCTACTACATCAACACCCGGGCCACGCTCGAGGCGCTGGATGCGGTGAAGGGCGACCTCTCGAACGGCCAGAAGGCGTACCGCGCGGCGTTGCAGAAGACCAACTTCAAAGGCCCGGCCGGCGAAGTGAAGATCGACGCCAACCGTAACGGCGTCGGCACGACCTACATCACAGAAGTGACGAAGGCGCCCGACGGCTCGTTCTACAACAAGGTCGTCAAGACGGTGCCTGACATCTCGCAGACGCTCGGCCTGCCAGAAGCCGATTTCAAGAAGATGGGCCTCGGCTCGCGCGACGTTCCTGACTGTCGCAAGTAAGGGGCAGATGGCGTCGATCACGTCGCTTCGCCCGCGCAGCCGCGAGAGCGGCGCGCGGGCGCGGCCTGGTGCGATGCCGGGCAGCAGCACGCTTCTGTCCGGCGACGCGCTGGTGCTCGCGGGCGTGACACGCGTCTTCGGCGCGCTGCGCGCCGTCGACGACGTATCGCTCTCGGTGGCGGCGGGCGAGAAAGCGGCGATCCTCGGCTCCAATGGCGCCGGCAAGACGACGCTTTTCAACGCCATCACCGGCGACTTCCCGCCCACCGCCGGGCGGATTCATTTCTTCGGCGAAGACATCACGGCGTTGCCGCCGCACGAGCGCATCCGAAAGGGCCTCAGGCGCACGTACCAGTCTTCGCTTCTCTTTCGCGACCTGACGGTGCGCGACAACCTGTTCCTCGCCGTCCGCGGAGTCGCCAACGGCCGCTTCAGTTTCAGGCGCGCCGGCACGACCCACGCCTCGATCGTCGCCACCAACGACCTACTCGAACGCGCGCGCCTGTCGCACATCGCCGACGAGCGCGTCGCCAACCTGGCGTATGGCCAGCAGCGCCAGCTCGAGATCGGCATGGCGCTGGCCGGGGCGCCGCGACTGATCCTGTTCGACGAGCCGGCCGCGGGCCTCTCTCCCGCCGAGCGACGCGAGCTGGTCGCGCTGCTCGCTTCGCTGCCGCCGCACATGAGCTACCTCCTGATCGAGCACGACCTCGAGATCGCGATGCGGGCGGCGACGCGGGTGACGGTGATGCACAACGGCCGCGTGCTGAAGACCGGCACGCCCGACGAGATCGAGAACGACAGTCAAGTGCAGTCGATCTACATGGGCGGCAAACACTGATGGTCCGGCACGAGCGAAACGAAGGCGGCCGGACCGGCGCGCCGGCGCTGGTGGTCGGCGACCTCGACGTCCACTACGGCCGCGCCCACGTGCTGCAGGGCGTCAGCCTCGTGCTGGAGCGCGGCGTGCTCGCGATCGTCGGCCGCAACGGCATGGGCAAAACCACGCTCTGCAACGCGATCACTGGCCTGGTGCCGGCAAGCGGCAGCGTCAGGCTGTTCGGCGAAGAGATCCGTGGCCTGGCGCCGCACCGTATCACGCGGCGCGGCATCGCCTACGTGCCGCAGGGCCGGCGCGTCTGGCCTTCGCTCAGCGTCGACGAGACCTTGCGTCTGGTCGCGCCGAAAAAGAGCGACGTCGATCGCATCTACGAGATGTTCCCGCGCCTGGCCGAGCGCAGGAACAACGGCGGCGCCCAACTGTCGGGCGGCGAGGCGCAGATGCTGGCGATCGGCCGCGCCCTCCTGCTCGAGCCGAAGCTGCTGGTGATGGACGAGCCGACCGAGGGCCTCGCACCGATGATCGTCGAGCAGGTCGTCGAGGCGCTGCGCGGCCTGGCCGCCGAGAGCGAGATCGCCGTCCTGCTGATCGAGCAGAACCTCGGTGTCGCGATCGACGTCGCCAATCGCGTCGGCGTGATGGTGAACGGACGGATCGCCCACGAGATGGCGGCTGCCGAGCTCGGCGCCGACCGCGCGCTGCAGGAGCGGCTGCTCGGCCTGCGCTCGGGAGCGGGCGACGACGAGGCCGACGCGGCGCCCGCCGCCGCGCCGGAGACCGCGCCGACGCAGGTCTTCACGGTCCGCCGCGCCCACGGCGACGGCGCGCCTTCGCTCGACGACATCGCGCCGCGCACGGTGCGCGGCTTCAATCGCTGGAATGCCGGCGGCAGGGCGGGGCAGGTGGCGGACATCGCGCGTGGCGCGGTTGCGCCCACGGTCACGCCGACGACCTCTGCGCAGTCGAGCATCGCGGCGACCTCGCCCGCACCCTCGCGGTGGGCTCCGGCCGGCTCGTCCGGCTCGGCGCAGGTGTTCGACTTCCCGGTCGCCGCCAGCAGCGCCCGCGCCGCCTACGTCGCCGGCACCTTCGACACCAAGGGCCGCGAGCTCTACTTCCTGCGCCAGTGCCTCGAGAAGCTCGGCCTGCGCGTCGTCACCGTCGACCTCTCGACGTCGGGCAAGCCGTCGACGGCGGCGGTCCACCCGCGCGAGGTCGCGCGCCACCACCCCGACGGCGAAGCGGCGGTCTTCAGCGGCGACCGCGGCAGCGCGGTGACCGCAATGGCGCTCGCCTTCGCGCGCTTCGTGACGACGCGCAGCGATCTCGGCGGCCTGCTCGGCGCAGGCGGGTCGGGCGGCACCTCGCTCGCGACGAGCGGCATGCGCGCCTTGCCGGTCGGCGTGCCGAAGGTGATGGTCTCGACGATGGCGAGCGGCGACACGAGGCCCTACGTCGGCCCGAGCGACATCTGCATGATGTATTCGGTCACCGATGTCCAGGGCATCCATCGCATCAGCGAGGTCGTTCTCGCCAACGCGGCGCACGCCCTCGCCGGGATGATCGCCCACCCGCCGGTGATTTCAGCGACCAACAAGCCGGCCCTGGGGCTGACGATGTTCGGCGTCACGACGGCATGCGTGCAGGGTGTCGTCAAGCGGCTCGAGGCCGACTACGACTGCCTCGTCTTCCACGCCACCGGCGTCGGCGGCCAGTCGATGGAAAAGCTCGCCGACTCGGGCCTGCTCGCCGGAGTGGTCGACGTCTCGACCACCGAAGTCGCCGACGAGATCGCCGGCGGCGTGCTCTCGGCCGGGCCGACCCGGCTCGATGTCTTCGCGCGCCATCCGCTGCCGTACGTCGGCTCGTGCGGCGCGCTCGACATGGTGAACTTCGGCGCCTGGGACACGGTGCCCGAGCGCTTGCGCGGCCGTCGTCTCTATCGCCACAACCCGACCGTGACGCTGATGCGGACGACCGTCGAGGAATGCCACGCGATCGGCGCCTTCCTCGCCGACAAGCTCAACGCGATGACCGGGCCGGTGCGCTTCCTGATTCCGGAGGGCGGCGTGTCCGCGATCGACATGCCGGGCCAGCCATTCCACGATCCCGACGCCGACCGCGCCCTGTTCGCGAGCCTCGAGGAACGCTTTCGCCCCGGCGCCGACAAGAAGCTCGTGCGCCTGCCGCATCACGTCAACGACGAGGCCTTCATCGAGGCGCTCGTCGCCGCCTGGCGCG
>JBDSLQ010000018.1:0-3556 GCA_039916285.1 Caldimonas sp. | reverse complement strand
CCCCAGCAGTAGCCGACGATGCCGACCTTGCCGGCGCGCGCGGCGTAGTCGACCGCGGCCTGGATGTCCTGCAGCACCCCGGGCGCCGGCAACGCCTCCACCGCGGCCTTCAGGCGCGCGCCCTCGGCAATGTCGTTCGGCGCGTAGCCGAGCTGGACATTGCGCTCGACACGGTCGAACGTCGAAGGCGCGATCGCGAGGTAGCCGGCCGCGGCATAGCCGTCGGCGACCGCGCGAATGTGCGAGTTGACGCCGAAGATCTCCTGCAGCACGACGATCGCGCCCTTCGCCCTGCCGGACGGATCGGCGACATAGGCGGATGACTCGAAGCCATCGGCAGCGGTGAGCGAGACGGTCGAAGTGGGCATGGCACGAGACTCCTGAGGGTGGGGCAGTGACGAGCTCGTCGCTGCGGGAGATCGACTTTACGCAGCAGTCGAGGCCGCCGGTTTATCCACGTTAGGGCGGTTCACGATTTCCGCTGTCGGCCCACGGGCGCGGCATTTCATTCGATCAGGACGAAGTCGATGAAGCCCCGCTCGACGTCCGTCGAGACCAGCTTGACGCGGATCCGCTGGCCGACGTCGAGCTCGGTGCCGTGCGCCGCCAGCCTGCCTTCCACCGGCGGCTGGAAGATTCGCACCCAGGTGTCTCGCGGCGTGCGGCCGGTGACGATGCCGTCGTATTCCTGGCCGACGTGCGACTCGAGGAGCAGCGCCGCCTCCGACTTGCGCATCCGTCGCTCGACCTTCTGCGCCGCGTCTTCCTGGCGGCTGCAGTGCGCTGCCAGCTCCTTCAGCTCGGCCAGGCTGTAGGCCGGCGTGCTCCCTGCCAGGACCGACTTGACCAGGCGTAGCGCGATCAGGTCCGGGAAGCGCCGGTTCGGCGCTGTGGCGTGCGTGTAGTCGCGCAGCGCCAGGCCGAAGTGGCCGATCGAAGTGCCGTCGGGTCGCTCGGCGACGTACTCTCCCGAGCCCATCAGCTTGACGATCACCAGCGACAGGTCCGGGAAGCGCACCGGATCGGCCTTGCGGCGCCGGGCGAGAAAGCCCTCGAGCGATGCCGCATCGGGCACGCTGGGCAGGGACTCGCCGTATTGCTGCGCCAGGGCCACGATGCGCGACCAGCGCTCGGGCGAGCGCACGACGCGGCGCAGCGACGCGACACCGGCGTCGGCCAGGAACTGTGCGACGCAGCCGTTGACGCCGATCATCAGCTCCTGGATCAGCTGGCGCGCCCGATTCTGCCCCTGCTGCCGGATATCGACCACCCGCTCGCCGGCGAAAACGGCACGCGGCTGGAAGGTCTCGAACTCGAGCGATCCCTGCGCCTGCCGGCGCGCGCGCAGGCGCTGCGCCACCGCGTCCTGCGTCCGCAGCTGCTCGTCCAGGCCCCGCACCGCTCGCGCCGGCTCGGGCAGGGTGCCGCTGCCGTCGATCCACGCCGCCACGGAGTCATAGGCGAGCTTGGCCTGGTTGCGCACCCGGGCCCGGCGGACGCTGGCATGCGCCACCGACGCATCGGGCGCGATGGTCATTTCGGTGACGACGGCGAGCCGGTCCTGGTCGGGATTCAGCGATGTCAGGTCGGTCGACAGGCGCTCTGGAAGCATCGGAAAGATCTTGGCCGAGGTGTAGACCGAGGTGGTGTTGACCCTCGCGTGCTCGTCGATGGGCGAGCCCTTCCTGACCAGGGCATCGACGTCGGCGACCGCCACGAGGATCCTGACGCTGCCATCTGCGAGCGTCTCGCACGCGGTGAGCTGGTCGAGGTCGCGCGAGTCGTCGTTGTCGATCGAACACCACAGCAGCGCAGTGAGATCGCTGATCTGAGCGCCTGTTTCGCGGGCCGGGCCGGTGATCGTGGTCAGCTGCTGCGCGACGGCCGGCGGAAATTGGGCCTCCAGGCCTCGATCGATCATCGCCTCGGTGGCGAGGCGAACCAAGTCGTTGCGGCGGTGCGCTTCCTGCCAGTTCATGGAGTCCCTGAGTTGTTGACCTGCACGCCAAGAGGGCGTCAACGAAAGAAGGGGGCATCCGATTCGCGTTGCGCCCGCGCCCCCGTCCTCAATTATGTTCAGATGAGTATGCAGAAGCATGCGCCGACCCATCGTCTCGCACGGAGGCGGCCGGCGGTCACTTTGCGGTCGACGACGCTGCCCTCCTGGACCCGGGCAAGTGTCAGGTCGAAATTTGGGCGGAAAGAGAAGCGGGCGGCGAACGCGGGCTCTTCCATATCGGTCCGGCTTGCCGAGTCGGCGCTGTCGAACTCGGCCTCGCTGGCGACAGGACGCTCGCGGCCGGGCTGCGCCCGCACACCGGGGTAGGGGCGCAGCTGAAGTGGGCTGTCGGGTTGAACGAGCGCCTGAGTTGGGGCTTGGTTGCGGGCGCGAATTGGCAAGGCACGGCGGCCCGGCACTCCGGAACAACGTTGTACGTCCCGCTCAGCCTGCGTGTTTTCGAAGCGCTGCAAGGGCATCTGAATGTCGGCCGCGATTTCCAGCGCAGCTCGGCCGACCAGATCCGCGCGGGTGTCGGGATCGAGTGGCGCCCTGCTCCGACGTGGCTATGGATCGCCGAGCGCTTTCGACAGTCGGATACGAACTTCGCTCGCGCCGGCATTCGTTGGGAGCCGACACCCGCGTTCAGCGTCGATCTCAGCAAGGCGCGAGGTATGGGCACGAGCACCTCCGACTGGTGGACGCTCGGCGTCACCTGGGTACTGGACCGTTGGCGGCGACCGGAATCAGCTGCGGAGCGGTCAGGCCGTTGCGTTGACCCGTTGAATCCGCCGTAAAAAACCGTTTAGGCTGCTCAGCCGCCGTCCTTCTCCCAGAACGCACGGGTCACGCCCTGGCTCTCCATCAGCGTGACGATCTTCTCGCGGTCGAGCACGCCGCATCGCCGGGCCCAAGCGTCGTACTGCGCTGACATGTCTTCCACGCGTGCGGGCTCCTTCGCCGCCAGATCGTTCAGCTCGGTCCGGTCACATTCCATGTCGTAGAGCTCCCAGTCGCACGGGTAGCGCTTCACGAGCTTCCACTTCCCGATGCGCACCGCGGCGTTGCCCTCGTGCTCCCAGAACATCGGCCTGCGATGCGCGACGGCATCGCGGTCGTTGGCGAATGTCGGCAGCAGCGACTGTCCTTCGAGCGGATCGACGGCGCGGCCTTGGAAGCTCTGCGGATACGCCGATCCCGTCGCCTCGACGATCGTCTCCATGATGTCGGGCAAATACCCGGGCGCATGGCGCAGCCCGCCGTTCTCCGACTTCGCGATCCCGTTCGGCCAGTGCGCGATCAGCGGCGTCGAGATGCCGCCCTCGTGAATCCAGTGCTTGTAGAGACGGAACGGCGCGTTCGAGAGATTGGCCCAGGCCGTGCCGTAGCTCTGGTAGGTGTTCTCGGGGCCGGGCATGCGGTGGACGTCATTGCCGAAGTGCACGGGCTCGCCGCTGCGCGTGGTGCGGCGCGCGATCATGAGCTTGTCGACCAGCTCGTCGATGGTCACGTCTTGCGGAATGTCTTCGGCGCAGGCGCCGTTGTCGGCGAGGAAGA
>JBDSLQ010000017.1:0-2809 GCA_039916285.1 Caldimonas sp. | reverse complement strand
GCCGTGGTCCACGTGACCAATCGTCCCCACGTTCACGTGCGGCTTGGTGCGCTCGAATTTTGATTTGGCCATTCCGGATCTCCGTCCAAAAAATTCTTCTAAGGGGTCGCTTGCGACCCCGCTGTCCGTCTTGCGAAGCTTTTGGTGCCCATGGCGCGGATCGAACGCGCGACCTCTCCCTTACCAAGGGAGTGCTCTACCACTGAGCCACATGGGCTGTTATTGAGACTCGACCTCAGTCTGAAAAAAGCTCGGCGAGAGATTCCAAGCGCTTGTCGGACTGGAGCGGGAGACGGGAATCGAACCCGCGTCATCAGCTTGGAAGGCTGGGGTTCTACCATTGAACTACTCCCGCTCGGGAAGCGTGAAAGGGCGATTCCGGCGCCGTTGATCGATCGAATTTCGTGGTGGAGGAGGCTGGATTCGAACCAGCGTAGGCGTAAGCCAACAGATTTACAGTCTGCCCCCTTTAGCCACTCGGGCACCCCTCCGAGACGAACCTGGAACTATAGCACGCACCGGGCGTTATCGAGCTGGCCCCCACCAGTCGACGAGGTGTTCGGTGGCAGCGAAATGATTCCCCTCGATCATGAAGCTGCGGTCGAAGTCGTACGACGGATGGCGGGTCGCCAAGACTGTCGCCGTCGACCTCGGGGAGCGTGCCTCCGCCCAGAATGCGCGGGCCTTGGCGCCCCATAGAAGAAATACCGGCGGGTGGTCGCGCTCGCTCAGTCCGAAGACAATTTGCTGAGTGAGCGCTTGCCACCCGCAGTGCATGTGGCTGGCGCTACGCCCGACCTCGATCGTCAGCACCGGATTCAGAAGCAACACCCCTCGACGGCCCCAAGCGTCGAGCGATCGGTCCTCGGGCGGAACAAAGCCCGGCTTCGCGTCGGCCAGAAGGTCGAAGACGCGGGCGAGCGAGCGCGGCCGGCCTTTCGCTGCCGAGAACGCCAGCCCGTCGGCATGGCCCGCGGTCGGATAAGGGTCCTGACCGATGACGACGACCTTCACCTCCGCCGGATCGACCAGGCGCAAGGCGCGCAACGGGTCGTTGGGCGCGATCGGCCGATCGCCTGACGCTTCCCTCACCGCGGCGCAAACGGCGCCGAGGCGCTCCGCGGTCCAGCCCGGCAGGACGGCGGCCCATGCCGGCGGCAGCGTCGCCAGTGCCGCCGGGAGATCGCTCGCCTTCACGCCAGCAGGCCGGCCAGCGCGATGCCGGGATCATCGGCGCGCATGAAGGCCTCGCCGACCAGGAAGGCCCCCACACCTGCCTCACGCATTCGCCGCACATCGGCCGCCGCGAGGATGCCGCTCTCGGTGACGACGAGCCGACCGGCCGGGATGCGGGGCAGCAGCGCCAGCGTCGTCTCGAGCGTCACCTCGAACGTGCGCAGGTTGCGGTTGTTGATACCGAGGAGCGGCGTTCGCAAGGCGAGCGCACGATCGAGCTCGGCCTCGTCGTGGACTTCGACCAGCACCGCCATGCCGAGCGAGAGCGCGACCTGCTCGAAGTCGCGCATCTCGGCGTCGCCGAGGACCGCGGCGATGAGCAGGATCGCGTCGGCGCCGAGCGCGCGCGACTCGACCACCTGCCAGGCGTCGACGATGAAGTCCTTGCGCAGTGCGGGCAGCGACGTCGCGGCGCGTGCCGCCGCGAGGTACTCGGGCGCGCCCTGGAAAAACGCCGCGTCGGTGAGAACGCTCAGCGCCGCGGCGCCGTGGCGCTCGTAGCTGGCAGCGATCTCGGCCGGGCGGAAGTCGGCGCGCAGCACGCCCTTGCTCGGGCTCGCCTTCTTGAGCTCGGCGATCACCGCCGCGCCGCCGGCTTCCATGCGACGCCGCATGGCGCCGACGAAATCACGCGCACCGCCCAGCGCTTCGGCGCGAGCCCGCATCACGGCCAGGTCAGCGCGGGCGCGCCCCGCGGCGACCTCCTCGCGCTTGACCGCGACGATGCGATCGAGGATGTTGGTCCCCGCCATCGTTCAGCCCTTCGCCTGGCGCGCCGCGAAGGCGATGACGTGATCGAGCTTGGCGCGCGCCGAGCCGTCGGCGATCGCCGACCGCGCCCGGCGGATGCCGTCGGCCAGGTCCGCCGCCACATTGGCCGCGTACAGCGCCGCGCCGGCATTGAGGATGACGATGTCTCTTGCCGGCCCGGGCTCGTCGGCGAGCACCGCCTCGAGCATCGCCTTCGATTGCGCCGGCGTCTCGACGCGGAGCGCCCGGTTGCTCGCCATCGTCAGCCCGAAGTCCTCGGGATGGATCTCGTATTCGCGCACCTCGCCGTCCTTCAGCTCGCCGACCATCGTCGCGGCGCCGAGCGAGACCTCGTCCATGCCGTCCTTGCCGTAGACGACGACGGCGTGCTCGGCGCCGAGGCGCTGCAGCGCGCGCACCTGGATGCCGACGAGGTCCGGGTGGAACACGCCCATCAGGATGTTGGGCGCGTCGGCCGGGTTGGTGAGCGGGCCGAGGATGTTGAAGATCGTGCGGATGCCGAGCTCCCGGCGCACCGGGCCGACGTTCTTCATCGCCGGATGATGGTTGGGCGCGAACATGAAGCCGATCCCGGTCGCCTCGATCGAGGCCGCGATCTGCTCCGGCGTCAGCGTCAGGGGCAGGCCGAGTGCCTCTAGCACGTCGGCGCTGCCCGACTTGCTCGAGACGCTGCGATTGCCGTGCTTGCTGACGCGCGCGCCGCACGCCGCGGCGACGAACATCGAGCAGGTCGAGATGTTGAAGGTATGCGAGCCGTCGCCGCCGGTGCCGACGATGTCGACCAGGTGCGTCTTGTCCTTGA
>JBDSLQ010000016.1:0-11186 GCA_039916285.1 Caldimonas sp. | reverse complement strand
TCGCGCTCGGCGCGGCGGTGATCTTCATCTACATCGTCCTCGCCTCGCAGTTCGCGAGCTTCCTGCAGCCGCTGGCGATCATGGCGTCTTTGCCGCTGGCGCTGATCGGCGTCATGCTCGCCCTCCTCGTGACGCGCTCGACGCTCAACCTGTTCTCGATGATTGGCTTGGTGATGCTGATGGGGCTGGTCACCAAGAACGCGATCCTGCTCGTCGACTTCGCCAACCATGGCCGGCGCGCCGGACTGGCGGTGCCCGAGGCTCTGCTCCAGGCCGGCCTGGTGCGGATGCGGCCGATCATCATGACGACGGCGGCGATGATCTTCGGCATGCTGCCGCTCGCGCTCGCCCTAGACGAGGGTGGCGAGCTGCAGGCGCCGATGGGGCGGGCGATCATCGGCGGCGTGATCACCTCGACGCTGCTGACGCTGGTGGTCGTGCCGGTGATCTACAGCTACCTGGTCCGCGACAAGCGGCCGGTGATCAAGCCGGTCGAAGACAGCGCCCGTCCGGCGGGCGGTGGCGGCGCGATGCCGGCCGCCATGCCGGCATCGCCGGACTGAGCGTCCACGGGCCTCAGTCCTCGTAGCTCGCCATCGGCGGGCACGAGCACGACAGGTTGCGGTCGCCCCAGACGTTGTCGACGCGGCCCACCGGAGACCAATACTTCCCGTGGCGAAGCGAGGCTTTCGGAAACGCCGCCTCCTCGCGCGTGTAGGCGTGCTGCCACTCCGCGCCGAGCAGCGCTGCCGCCGTGTGCGGTGCGGCCTTCAACGGGTTGTCGTTCGCAGGCCAGGCGCCCGATTCGACCTTGGCGATCTCGGCGCGGATCGCGATCATCGCGTCGCAGAAGCGGTCGAGCTCGGCGAGCGACTCGCTCTCGGTCGGCTCGACCATCAAGGTTCCTGCGACCGGAAAGCTGAGCGTCGGCGCGTGGAAGCCGTAGTCGATCAGGCGCTTGGCGACGTCCTCGGCGCTGATGCCCTGGCCCTTCTCGCCGCCGGTCGATTCCTTCAGCGGCCGCAGGTCGAGGATGCACTCGTGCGCGACGCCGCCGCCCTTGATGCCAGCGACGTTGCCGCTGAAATGCAGCTCGTAGTGGTCGGCCAGGCGCGCGGCGATGTAGTTGGCGCTGAGGATCGCCGTCTCGGTCGCGCTGCGCAGGCCCTCGCTCCCCATCATGCGCATGTACATCCAGCTGATCGGCAGCACCGCGGCGTTGCCGAGCGGCGCCGCCGAGACCGCACCGACGCCGCCCTCTCTTGCGGCGCCCTCGTTGCCGCTCACGTGGCCAGGCAGGAACGGGACGAGGTCGGCGACGACGCAGACGGGGCCGACGCCGGGCCCGCCGCCGCCGTGCGGGATGCAAAACGTCTTGTGCAGGTTGAGATGGCTGACGTCGCCGCCGAACTCGCCTGGCGCGGCGACGCCGACGAGGGCATTCATGTTGGCGCCGTCGACGTAGACGCGGCCGCCGTGGCGGTGGACGATCTCGCACAGCTCGCGAACGCGCCGCTCGAAGACGCCATAGGTCGAGGGGTAGGTGATCATCACGCACGCCAGGGCGTCGGCGTGCTGCCTGCACTTGGCCTCGAGGTCGGCGAGGTCGACGCTGCCTTCGGCGTCGCACTTCGTGACGACCACCTGCAGGCCCGCCATCTGCGCGCTCGCCGGGTTCGTGCCGTGCGCCGACTCCGGGATCAGGCAGACGGTCCGCTTCGAGTCGCCACGCGATGCGTGCCAGGCGCGGATCGCGAGCAGCCCTGCGTACTCGCCCTGCGAGCCGGCGTTGGGCTGAAGGCTGATGCCGGCATAACCGGTCGCCTCGGCCAGCCACGCCTCGAGCTGGCGCCGCAACATCTCGTAGCCGGCGCGCTGGTCGGCGGGCGCGAACGGATGGATGTTCGCGAACTCGGGCCAGGTGATCGGGATCATCTCGCTCGTCGCGTTCAGCTTCATCGTGCACGAGCCGAGGGGAATCATCGAGCGATCGAGGGCAAGGTCCTTGTCGGCCAGGCTGCGCAGGTAGCGCAGCATCTCCGTCTCGCTGTGGTGGCGGTTGAAGACCGGGTGGGTCAGGAACGGCGACGTGCGGCGAAAGGCATCGGGAATCAGCGATGCGATGCCGCGCTCGAAGTCGGCAAGGGCCGGCAGCGCCTGGCCGTCCTTGGCGAAGACGCGCCAGAGGGCGACGACGTCGCCCTTCGTCGTCGTCTCGTCGAGGGCGATGCCGAGCATGGTGTCGCCCCACTCCGGGAAGCGCCGCAGGTTCATGCCGGCGTCGCCGGCGCGGCGCGCCAGCTCCGCGGTGGCGGCACCGGCGTCGACGGTGAGCGTGTCGAAGGCGCTGTCGCCGCGCAACGTCCAGCCGAGGCGGCGCAGCCCCTCGGCGAGCATCGCGGTATAGGCGGCGACGCGCTCGGCGATTCGCTTCAGCCCTTCGGGGCCGTGATAGACCGCATACATGCTGGCGACGACGGCCGGCAGCACCTGCGCCGTGCAGATGTTCGAGGTGGCG
Organism: Caldimonas sp.; assembly: GCA_039916285.1. Taxonomy (GTDB): domain Bacteria; phylum Pseudomonadota; class Gammaproteobacteria; order Burkholderiales; family Burkholderiaceae_C; genus Schlegelella_A. The sequence goes on along the minus strand of JBDSLQ010000016.1, from coordinate 8,668 downwards.
CGCTCACGCCGGATGTGCTGCTCGCGCGTCTGCAGCGCGAGCCGGTACGCGGTGTCGCCGTGGACGTCGACGCTGACGCCGACCAGCCGGCCCGGCAGGCCGCGCTTGAACTCGTCGCGGCACGCGAGGTAGGCGGCGTGCGGGCCGCCGCAGCCCATCGGCATGCCGAAGCGCTGGGTCGTTCCGCAGGCGATGTCGGCACCGAGCTCGCCGGGCGGCGTGATCAGCGTCAGCGCGAGCAGGTCGGCAGCGACGATGAATGCCGCACCATGGGCGTGGATGCGCGGCGCATCCTCACGCATGTCGTGCAGGGCACCGCTCGTCGCCGGCCATTGCGCGAGCACGGCGAAGTAGTCGCCGGCCGCGATCAGCGTGTCCCATTCCTCGGCCGAGTGGGCCAGGGCGATGGCGAGGCCGAGTGGCTCGGCACGCGTCTGCAGGACCTCGATCGTCTGCGGATGGCAGTCGCCGGCGACGACGATGGTGGCGCTCTTGCTCTTGACACTTCGCTTGGCCAGCGTCATCGCTTCGGCGGCTGCGGTCGCCTCGTCGAGCATCGACGCATTCGCGATCGCCATGCCGGTCAGGTCGCACACCATCGTCTGGAAGTTGACCAGCGCCTCGAGCCGCCCCTGCGAGATCTCGGCCTGGTACGGCGTGTACGCCGTGTACCAGGCCGGGCTCTCGAGCACGTTGCGCAGGATCACGCCCGGCGTGTGCGTGCCGTGATAGCCCTGGCCGAGAAAACTCTTCATGACGCGGTTCTGCGCGGCGATGCCGCGCAGTTCGGCGAGCGCCTCGGCCTCGCCGAGCGGAGCGGGCAGGCGCATCGGCTTCGGCCGCGCGATCGACGCCGGCACGACCTGCTCGATCAGCGCGCGCCGCGACGCCGCGCCGATCACCGACAGCATGTGCGCTTCCGCCGCGGCGTCGATGCCGATGTGGCGGGGGACGAACTCGCCGGCGCTTTCGAGCTCGGCGAGCGGACGGAGGGCGGACATCAGCATCGCGATTCCAGGTGATTGAGCGCGAACGCGTTCAGGCTGCCTTGACCAGGGCGTCGTACGCCGCCTTGTCCATCAACCCGGCGGCCCCGGCCGGGTCGCTGAGGCGGACCTTGAAGAACCAGCCGGCGGCGAGCGGGTCGGTGTTGGCGAGCGAGGGATCGGCGCGCAGCGCTTCGTTGACCTCGACGACCTCGCCGTCGACCGGCATGTAGAGGTCGGCCGCCGCCTTCACCGATTCGACGACGCCCGCGACCTCGCCCTTCTTGAACGAGCTGCCCACCGAGGGCAGGTCGACGAAGACGACGTCGCCGAGAGCGTCCTGGGCGTGCGTCGTGATGCCGACCGTCGCCGCGGCGGCGTCGCCGGTGTCGATCCATTCGTGGTCGGAGGTGTAGAGAACGGGCATGGCGGCTCCTGGTGGACGGATGAGATTGCGACTGGATCAGCCGCGGAAATAGCGATGCGGCGCGAACGGCAGCGGCGCCACCTGCATCGGCTGGCGCTTGCCCCGCACCTCGGCGTCGAGCGGGGTGCCGGGAGCCGCGAGCGCGGTCGGCACGTAGGCGAGCGCGACCGGCTTGCCGACGCTCGGGCCGATCGTGCCGCTGGTGACGCGGCCGATCGCGATGCCGGCGCCGTCGACGATGGCCGTGCCTTCGCGCACCGGCGCGCGCTCCTGACCGACGAGGCCGACGCGCTTTCGCTCCGTGCCGTGGGCGAGATGACGCTCGATCACGGCGGCGCCCGGGTAGCCGCCGGCGCGTTCGCCGCCCGGTCGGCGCACCTTCTGGATCGCCCACGCGAGGCCGGCTTCGATCGGCGTCGTCGTGGTGTCGATCTCGTGGCCGTAGAGACAGAGGCCCGCCTCCAGACGCAGCGTGTCCCGTGCGCCGAGGCCGACGGGGGCGACCTCGGGCTCGGCGAGGAGGGCGCGGACGAGCGCTTCGGCCTGCGCCGCTGCCACCGAGATCTCGAAGCCGTCTTCGCCGGTGTAGCCCGAACGCGTCGCGAAGCAGGCGATGCCGGCGATTCGCGCCTCCGCGCCGGTCATGAAGGTGAGACGCGCGAGCGATGGCGCGAGGCGGCCTATCACTGCCGCCGCAGCCGGCCCCTGCAGCGCGAGCAGCGCATGGTCCGGCATCGGATCGATGCGGCAGCGAGCGGCGATCGTCGCGCGCAGGTGAGCGATGTCCGCCGCCTTGCAGCCGGCGTTCACGACGAGCAGGAGGTGATCGGCGCGGCGCGTCACCATCAGGTCGTCGAGGACGCCGCCGGCGTCGTTGGTGAAGAGTGCGTAGCGCTGCTTGCCTTCGGCGAGGCCGACGACGTCGACCGGCACCAGCGTCTCGAGGGCGTTCGCTGCGTCGGCGCCGACGAGGCGGACCTGGCCCATGTGCGAGACGTCGAACAGCGCGGCGGCCTCGCGGCAATGGCGATGCTCGGCCAGAATGCCGGCGGGATAGGAGACCGGCATGTCGTATCCCGCGAACGGCACCATCTTCGCACCGAGCTCCAAGTGGAGCGAATGCAGCGGCGTCTTCAGCAGCGCGGCGGCGGGGACGTTCGAATCGGCCATCGGTCCAGCTCCGGAGCACGTTGGTGCCCGCAGGAGCTCGCGCCCCGGCGGGGAAACTGCCCCGGCTGTCCGCTCTACCTGAGAGATTGGCAGCGCCGCGAGCGGCGTTGCTTGCCCCTTCGGTGGGCCGCTCGCGGCGGGCCTCTCTCCAGCGAGGACGCTTGCAAGCAAGCGTTTGCCAGTCCTTGTTGCCTGAGCGTTCTACCTCGGCATAGGCTTCGGTCTGCGCCGTCGGCGGCCCCGCGCGAACGGGGCTCTCTCCTGGCGCGCGCAGTTGAGCAGCGCGCCTGGCGGCGCGACGCGCCCCGGATAATCCCGGCATGACGAGCGCCGACGAATGGCTGCGGATCGAGTCGCTCGATCTCGACGCGCAAGGCGTCGCCCACAACAGTGAAGGCAAGGTCGTGTTCGTCGAGGACGCCTTGCCGGGCGAACAAGTCCGCGTCGCCGTCAAGCGCAAGAAGAACAACTGGGAGCAGGCGGCGCTGGTCGATCTTCGTCGCGAGAGCGCACAGCGGGTCGTGCCGCGCTGCCCGCACTTCGGCGTCTGCGGCGGCTGCAAGATGCAGCACCTCGACGTCGGCGCGCAGGTCGCGACCAAGCAGCGCGCCCTCGAGGATGCGCTGTGGCACCTCGGCAAGGTGCGGCCCGAGCGCGTGCTGCGGCCGATGCGCGGCCCCGACTGGAACTACCGGCAGCGGGCTCGGCTCTCGGTCCGCCACGTCGTCAAGAAGGACGCGGTGCTGGTCGGCTTCCACGAGCGCAAGTCGAGCTTCGTCGCCGAGATCGCGAGCTGCGACGTCGTGCCGGCCAACGTCAGCGCGCTGATCTTGCCGCTGCGCGCGTTGATCGCGGCGATGGCGGCTCGCGACCGCCTGCCGCAGATCGAGCTGGCGGCGGGCGACGGGGTGACCGCGCTCGTGCTGCGCCATCTCGAGCCGCTCGGCGACGGCGATGTCGCGCTGCTGCGCGAGTTCGGACGGCGTCACGGCGTCGAATGGTGGCTGCAGCCGAAGGGCCCCGACACCGCCCGGCCGCTCGACGGCGCGGATTCCGCGCTCGCCTACCGCCTGCCCGAGTTCGGCCTGCGCATGCCGTTTCGGCCGACCGACTTCACCCAGGTCAATCACGAGATCAACGAGGCCCTCGTCTCGCGCGCGCTGCGCCTGCTGGCGCCTTCGGCCGACGACTTCGTGATCGACTGGTTCTGCGGCCTCGGCAACTTCACCCTGCCGCTGGCGACTCGCGCCGGGCGCGTTCTCGGCATCGAAGGCAGCGGCGCGCTGGTCGAGCGCGCCGCTGCGGCAGCGGCGCTGAACGGTCTCGCGGCGAAGACGAGCTTCGCGGTGCGCAACCTGTTCGAGGTCAGCGCCGACGACATGGTCGCATTCGGCAGTGCCGCAGGATGGCTGATCGACCCGCCGCGCGAGGGTGCTTTCGCGATTGCCAAGGCGCTCGCCGATCGCTGCGAGGCCGATGAACGCGGAGAGGCGTGGCGGCCGCCGGCACGAATCGTCTACGTCAGCTGCAATCCGGCGACGCTGGCGCGCGACGCCGGCCTCTTCGTCCACCGCGCCAACTACCGCTGCTCGGCGGCCGGCGTGATCAACATGTTCCCGCATACCGCGCACGTGGAGAGCATCGCCGTCTTCGATCGTGACGACGGAAACTCGCCATGACCCAGCCCGTCGCCGTTCCGCTCTGGCTGCTGGTCGTGCTGATCGGCCTGGCGTTGTTCGCGGCGCTCGAATGGTTCCTGCTGCCGGGAGTGCGCTGGTACTTCCGCCGCAAGGTGCGGCACGTCATGACCGAGATCAGCACGCGCTTCAAGATCGAGCTCCCGGAGTTCAAGCTGACCCGGCGGCGCGCCTTGCTCGACCGCCTGACGACCGACCCGCGCGTGCTCGCCGCCGTTCACCAGCACATGGTCGAGAGCGGCGTCCCGCGCGATGTGCTCGTCCAGCGCGTGCACCGCTACGCCGGCGAGATCGTCCCGGCGTTCAACGCCTACGTCTATTTTCGCGTCGGCTACTGGCTCGCCAAGACCTTCGCGAAGATGACCTATCGCGTCCGACTCGGCTACACCGACACGGCGACCCTGGCGGCGATCGATCCCAGCTCGACGGTGATCTTCGTCATGAACCATCGCAGCAACATGGATTACGTGCTGGTCTCGTTCCTGGCTGCCGAGCGCGTAGCGCTGAGCTACGCGGTGGGCGAATGGGCACGCATCTGGCCGCTGCAGGGATTGATCCGCGCCATGGGCGCGTACTTCGTGCGCCGCAACTCGGGCGATCCGCTCTACCGCATGGTGCTGCAGCGCTACGTCCAGATGGCGACCGAGGGCGGCGTGCCGCAGGCGATGTATCCCGAGGGGGGACTGACGACCGACGGCCTGCTGCGCCAGCCCAAGCTGGGGCTGCTCGACTACATGCTCAAGGGGTTCGACCCGGCGGCGCAGCGCGACCTGGTCTTCATCCCGGTCGGCATCAACTACGACCGCGTTCTCGAGGACCGGTCGCTGCTGCAAAAGCTCGACCCGGCGGCGGCGGGCGTCGGCCTGCTGCGCAAGCTCGCGGTCCTGGCGCGGTTCGCGTCGCGGCAGTCGATCCTGGCCGTCCTCGGCCGGCGCTATCGGCACGGCTATGCCTGCGTCAACTTCGGCACGCCGGTGTCGATGCGGGCCTATGTCGCCTCGCAAGGCGTCGATTTCCGCGTGCTCGACGATGCCGGGCGCCGCGAACCGGTGGCCGTGGTCGGCAAGATGCTGATGACGCGGATCGGCCAGGTCGTTCCCGTGCTGCCGGTGCCGCTCGTGGCGAGCGTGCTGCTGCGCGACGACGCCCGGCCGATGTCGGAGCTTGAGCTGAAGGCGGCGGTGCTGGCGCTGATGGATGGCGTCGAGGCGGCGGGCGGACACGTCTACGTGCCGCGCACCGACCGCGACTACGCACTCACCGTCGGCCTGCGCATGCTCACCCTGCGCGGCTTGGTGCATGAGCACGACGGCCTCTTCCACGCCAATCCCGACGAGCTGACGATCCTGCGCTACTACGCCAACTCGATCGCCCACCTGGTCGCCTAGTGCCGCGTGGGACCCAAACAAAACGGGGCCGAGGCCCCGTTTTGATTTCAGCGAAGCGCCTCGCTTTCGAAACGTCCTGTTCCCGTCTCAGTCCCTGCTGCCAGCGAAGCCTAGGAGCGACAAGAGCGCCTGAAACACGTTGTAGATGCTGAGATAGACGCTCAGCGTGGCGGTGATGTAGTTCGTTTCCTCGCCGTCGCGCACTCGCTTCAGGTCGTACAGGATGAACGCGGAGAAGATGCCGACCATCAGCACGGCGATCGTCACGAAGAGCGCGCTCGACTGCAGGAAGATGTTCACGACGATGCCGATCAGAAGCATGATCGCGCCGATGTAGAGGAACTTGCCCATCGTCGACAGGTCGCGCTTGATCACCGACGAGAGCGCTGCCATGCCGAGGAAGACCCCTCCCGTGCCCGCGAACGCCGTCATGATCAGCGCCGTGCCGTTGGCGAAGCCCAGCACGTGGCCGATCAGGCGCGACAGCATCAGGCCCATGAAGAACGTGAAGCCGAGCAGCACCGGGACGCCGGCGGCGGAGTTCTTGGTCTTTTCGATGGCGTAGATGAAGCCGAAGGCGCCCGCCATGAAGACGATGAAGCTCATGCCGACGCCCATGGTCGCCATGAAGCCGCTCGACACGCCGATCCAGGCGCCGAGCACGGTGGGAACCATCGAGAGGGCGAGCAACCAGTAGGTGTTACGCAGCACGCGGTTGCGCTGCTCCACGCTGGGGACTGCGTAACCGAGATGGCCTGTCTGCAAGCTTTCGTCCATGAATCCTCCGAAGGAAAAGACGACGAGTGACAACGGACTGAGAGTACCGGCGCCGATTCTAGTTCCCAACCACGTGGCGCCGCACCGTCGACGCGCCAGAGTGGACCGGCGGATTCGCCGATGGCCCCGAGATGGAGCCGTGGACGCAACTTTCAAGCCCGCCTGCACGGGGCGGCGACACCGGCCGACGCCGGGCGGCGGCTACAATTGCAACGCTTCAGCCGACGCGAAATGTCAGTTGCGGCGCCGTTCGGTGCGTGCCTGCCGACGGCAGTTCTCCAGCCGGCCGCCGCCGCGCCGCCCCCGCCATCGGAGCCGTCCCGTGTCCCCGCAACTGCTGCCCGACCACGCCCAGGCCCTCCTGGCCCTCGCCGACGGCACGGTGTTCATGGGCAGATCGATCGGTGCCACCGGAACGACGACGGGCGAGGTCGTCTTCAACACGGCACTTACCGGGTATCAGGAAATCCTGACCGATCCGAGCTACTGCCGCCAGATCGTCACGCTCACCTACCCGCACATCGGCAACTACGGGACGAGTGCGGAGGACGTCGAGTCGGCGCGCGTCTTCGCTGCAGGGCTGGTCGTCAAGGACGTTCCGGCGCGCGAATCGAACTTTCGCAGCGGCGCCTCGCTGGGCGAATACCTGCGCCGCGAGAACACCGTCGGCATCGCCGGCATCGACACGCGCCGGCTGACGCGCCTCTTGCGCAGCGGCGGTGCGCAGAACGGCTGCATCGTCGCCCTGGCCCAGGGCGAGACGGCGTCGACGGCGCTCGTCGCGGGCGCGATCGCCCAGGCTCGAGCGACGCCGAGCATGGCCGGCCTTGACCTCGCCAAGGTCGTCAGCGTGCGCGAGCCCTACGAGTGGCAGCAAACCACCTGGACGCTCGGTCGCGGCTACGGCAGCGTCGAGTCGCCGCGCCGCCACGTCGTCGCCTACGACTTCGGCGTGAAGTTCAACATCCTGCGCATGCTGGCCGCGCGAGGCTGCCGCATTACCGTCGTGCCGGCGCAGACCGCAGCAGCCGACGTGCTGGCGCGAAAACCCGACGGCATCTTCCTCGCCAACGGCCCCGGCGACCCCGAGCCGTGCGACTACGCGATCGCGGCGACGCGCGAGTTCATCGAGCGCGGCGTGCCGACGTTCGGCATCTGCCTCGGCCACCAGATCATGGCGCTCGCGGCCGGCGCGCGCACCTACAAGATGAAGTTCGGCCACCACGGCGCCAACCACCCGGTGAAGGACCTCGACAGCGGCCGGGTCAGCATCACCAGCCAGAACCACGGCTTCGCGGTCGACCCGGATTCGCTGCCGGCGACGCTGCGGCCGACCCACGTCTCGCTCTTCGACGGCACGCTGCAGGGCCTCGCCCACGTCACCAAGCCGGCGTTCTGCTTCCAGGGCCATCCGGAAGCGTCGCCGGGGTCGCACGACATCGGCTACCTGTTCGATCGTTTCGTGGCGTCGATGGACGGCGGGAGCGCGCATGCCTAAGCGCACCGACCTGAAGTCGATCCTCATCATCGGCGCCGGCCCGATCGTCATCGGTCAGGCTTGCGAGTTCGACTACTCCGGCGCCCAGGCCTGCAAGGCGCTGCGCGAGGAAGGCTTTCGCGTCATCCTCGTCAACAGCAATCCGGCGACGATCATGACCGACCCGGAGATGGCCGACGTCACCTACATCGAGCCGATCACCTGGAGCATGGTCGAGAAGATCATCGCCAAGGAGCGGCCCGATGCCGTGCTGCCCACGATGGGCGGCCAGACCGCGCTTAACTGCGCCCTCGAACTGCATCAGCACGGCGTGCTGCAGAAGTACGGCGTCGAGATGATCGGCGCCAATGAGAAGGCGATCGAGAAGGCCGAGGACCGGCTCAAGTTCAAGGACGCGATGACCGGCATCGGCCTGGCGTCGGCGAAGTCGGGCATCGCCCACTCGCTCGAGGAAGCGCTCGCGGTGCAGCGCCGCATCACCATCGAGACCGGCAGCAACGGCTTTCCGATGGTCATCCGGCCGAGCTTCACTCTCGGCGGCACCGGCGGCGGCATCGCCTACAACGGCGACGAGTTCGAGGAGATCTGCAAGCGCGGGCTCGACCTCTCGCCGACCAAGGAGCTCCTGATCGAGGAGAGCCTGATCGGCTGGAAGGAATTCGAGATGGAGGTCGTTCGCGACAAGGCGGACAACTGCATCATCGTCTGCTCGATCGAGAACCTCG
>JBDSLQ010000015.1:0-7702 GCA_039916285.1 Caldimonas sp. | reverse complement strand
CTCGGGCAACAGGTTGTCATCGACAACCGCGGCGGCGCGGGCGGCAACATTGGCGCCAGCCTCGTGGCGCGCGCTGCACCCGACGGCTATACGTGGCTCATGGGCGCCGTCCATCACGCCATCGCACCGTCGGTGTACACCAAGCTCGACTACAACCTCGCCAACGATTTCGTGCCCGTGGGACTCATCTCGAGCGTCCCGCAGGTCATCGTCGTGAATCCGCAGAAGGTGCCTGCAAAGGACCTGAAGGAACTGCTCGCGCTGCTGCGCAGCTCCGGCGGCAAGCTGAACTACGCGTCTGCCGGCAACGGCACGTCGCACCATCTCGCCGGCGAGCTGTTCAAGCTGCAGACGAAGACGGCGATCGGCCACGTGCCCTACAAAGGCGCCGGGCCCGCGCTGCAGGACCTCATCGGCGGGCAGGTGGACATGATGTTCGACGGGCTCGGCTCCTCGGCCAACCACATCAAGAGCGGCCGCCTCAAGGCGCTTGGCGTGGCATCGGGCAAGCGCGCGAGCGGTTTCCCCGACATCCCGACGAGCGTCGAAGGCGGCCTGCCGGAATACCAGGTCTCGACCTGGTACGGCTTGTGGGCACCCAAGGGCACGCCCAAGCCGGCAGTCGATCGGATGATCGACGAGATGAAGAAGGCGTTCGCCGCCCAGGAGATCAAGACCGCCTGGGTCGGCCTGGGCGCGGAGCCGCCGAACCTGTATGGCGCCGCATTCGCAGACTTCGTGACCGAGGAGACGAAGCGCTGGGCCGAGGTGGTGAAGGCCGGGAACGTGAAACTGGATTGATGGACTTGGCGGTCAGTGCCTCGACCTCGGCCGCGGCCATGCAAGAGGCGCCGCGTTGGGACCGGCGTGCCCGCAGTCGCCAGGTGCGCTTGGCGCGCGCCGGCGAACGCGTGGGTATGAACGCCCGAGGCAAGTGCATCCCTGCCGAGAAGACCGTCGAGCTGCTCGGTGCCGTCATCGAGTCCGGCGACCGGGTCTGCCTGGAAGGCAACAACCAGAAGCAGGCGGACTTCCTCGCCACCGCGCTGACCCGGCTCGACCCGGCGCGGATTCACGACCTGCACATGGTCCAGTCGGTGCTCGCGCTGCCGCAGCACCTCGACCTGTTCGAGAACGGCTTGGCGACGAAGCTCGACTTCTCGTTCTCCGGCCCGCAGGGCGCGCGCCTGGCCCGCATGGTGGCCGCGGGCCAGATCCAGATCGGCGCGATCCACACCTACCTCGAGCTGTTCGCGCGCTACTTCATCGACCTCACGCCGAACGTCGCGCTCGTCTGCGCGCAGGCGGCCGATCGCGACGGCAACCTCTACACCGGCCCGAACACCGAGGACACGCCGGCGATCGTCGAAGCGACCGCATTTCGCGGCGGCATCGTGATCGCGCAGGTGAACGAGCTCGTCGACACCGTGCCGCGCGTCGACATCCCCGGCGGCTGGGTCGACTTCGTGATCCAGAGCCCGACGCCGCACTTCATCGAGCCGCTATTCACCCGCGATCCGGCGCAGATCTCCGAGGTGCAGGTGCTGATCGCGATGATGGCGATCAAGGGCATCTACGCCGAGTACGGCGTGCAGCGCCTCAACCACGGCATCGGCTTCGACACCGCCGCGATCGAGCTGCTGCTGCCGACCTACGCCGAATCGCTCGGCCTCAAGGGAAAAATCTGCCAGCACTGGGCGCTCAATCCGCACCCGGCCATGATCCCGGCCATCGAGGCCGGCTGGGTGGAATCGATCCATTCCTTCGGCTCGGAAGTCGGCATGGAGGACTACCTGCGTGCGCGGGGCGACGTGTTCTTCACCGGCGCCGATGGCAGCATGCGCAGCAACCGCGCCTTTTGCCAGGCGGCGGGCCACTACGCCTGCGACCTGTTCATCGGCTCGACGCTGCAGGTCGACCTCGGTGGCAACAGCTCGACGGCGACGCTGGGCCGCATCGCCGGCTTCGGCGGCGCGCCGAACATGGGCGCCGACGCGCGCGGTCGCCGCCACGCCAGCCCGGCCTGGCTGAAGGCCGGTGCGCAGCGGCGCGAGTCGTCTGGCCGCTCGGCGTTGGCGCCGCGTGGCCAGAAGCTCGTCGTGCAGATGGTGGAGACGTTCCGCGAGCACATGCAGCCGGCGTTCGTCGAGCGGCTCGACGCCTGGGAGGTGGCCGAACAGGCGGCGATGCCGTTGCCGCCGGTCATGATCTACGGCGACGACGTCACGCACATCCTCACCGAGGAAGGCATCGCCAACCTGCTGCTGGTGCGCAACGACGAGGAGCGCGAGCAGGCCGTGCGCGGAGTGGCGGGCTACACGGCGGTCGGCATGGCGCGCGATCGCCGCATGGTCGAGAACCTGCGCGACCGCGGCGTGATCCGCCGGGCAGAAGACCTGGGCGTCGACCCGCGCCTGGCCACGCGCAACCTGCTCGCCGCCCGTTCGATCCGCGATCTGGTCGAGGCCTCGGGCGGGCTGTACCGGCCGCCGGCGCGTTTTCGCAACTGGTAGGAACTCGGCACATGAGCGGCGTCGCACCCGGGGTGGAATCACTGCAATTCGAGCTGCCTGGCTCGAGGGCGGCCGGCGCGTTCGGGCCGATCCTCGTCGGCGTGGTCGGCTCCGGCAATCTGGAAGTACTGCTCGAGGCTCGAGCGGGGCAGACTTGCCTGTTCGAGGTGGAAACCTCGGCGCGCGGCTTCGGTGCGATCTGGGAGGCAGTTGTGCGCGACTTCCAGCAGCAACATGCGTTGGCCGGCGTCCAGGTGTCGATTCACGACATGGGCGCCACGCCCGCCGTGGTGGCGCTGCGTTTGGCGCAGGCCGTTGCCGAGTTGCCCGGGGTGCAACCGTGAGCCCGGGTCCGGCCCACGCTGTCAGCTACGCCGAGTGCACGGCGCGGCAGCGGCTCGACCTCGTGCTCGATGCCGGCAGCTTCCGCGAGTGGCTGCCGCCGTCTGAGCGCGTGACCAGCCCTCACCTCGCACAGCTCGGCGTGCCGCGCGCATTCGACGACGGCGTGGCGGTGGGCCGCGCCACGCTCGAAGGCCGTGCCGTGTTCGTCGCCGCGCAGGAAGGCGCGTTCATGGGCGGCGGCGTCGGCGAGGTTCACGGGGCCAAGCTCGTCGGCCTGCTGCGCCGGGCGCTGCGCGACCGACCGGAGGCGGTGCTGTTGCTCGCCGACTCCGGTGGCGTGCGGCTGCACGAAGCGAACGCCGGGCTCATCGCCGTGAGCGAGGTCATGCGCGCGGTGCTCGACGTGCGCGCCGCCGGCATGGCGGTCGTCGCGCTGATCGGCGGCAGCACCGGCTGCTTCGGCGGGATGGGCATCGTCGCCGCCTGTGCCGATCACATCGTGATGAGCGACGTCGGCCGCCACGCGATGTCGGGGCCGGAAGTGATCGAAGCCAGCGGCGGCGTCGAGGAGTTCGATGCGCGGGATCGCGCGCTGGTCTGGCGCACGACCGGCGGCAAGCACCGCTACCTGCTCGGCGATTGCGACCAGCTCGTCGACGATGACGTGGCGGCGTTCCGCGCAGCCGCGGTCCGCTCGCTCGACCAGCGCCGGCCGATGACGCTGGAGCGGCTGGAGGCCGAGCACGCGTTGCTCTGCGCGCGGCTGCAGGCGGCGCCCGACGAAGCCGATGCGATTTCGCTCTGGCAAAAACTCGGGATCGCGGAGCCCGACCGGGTGGCCGATCGAACGGTGCGCGAGATCGTGGCGTCGGTCGCGTCGCGTCGGGCCGAGGAAGCCGCGTGAACTGGCGCGATCTCTGCTACGCCCTCTTCGCCGACGGGCACGACATCGTCGAGGACGACGAGCTGCTGAGCGGCACGGCGCAGTTCGAGGGCGAGACGCTCGCGGTGTTGGGCACCACCGGCCACACCGCGATCGGATATGCGATGGCCATGCGCCAGGCGCGGGTCGTCCTCGACACGGTGGCCCGTCATCCCGGCCGCACCCTCGTGATGCTCATCGACACGCAGGGCCAGCGGCTGCGCCGGCACGACGAGCTCCTCGGCATCCACCGCGCGATGGCGCACCTCGGCCAGGCGATCGACCTGGCGCGCCGGCGCGGCCATCGGCTGCTAGGCCTGGTGTACGACCAGGCGCTCTCCGGCGGCTTCATCACCACCGGCTTGCTGGCCGATGCGTGCCATGCCCTTCCTCACGCCGAGATCCGCGTCATGCGCCTGCCGGCCATGGCGCGCGTGACCAAGCTGCCGCAGGAGCTGCTCGAGACGCTGTCGATCGCCAACCCCGTGTTCGCTCCCGGGGTCGGCAACTACCTGGCGATGGGTGGTCTGGCGTCGGTCTGGGAAGGGGATCTTGCCGAGGCGATGCGCCGTTCCCTCGCCGAGCTGTCCGCCGAGGACCGCCGTGCGCAGGACGGCGCCGCGCGCGGCGGCAGGCGTCTGGCCGCCGACACGGTGCAGCGCGTCCTCGATGCGCCCTGAGGCCAATGCCGTGTCGCCGCTGAGACGCCATCAGGTCGCGTTCCTCACGGCCGACGGCTGGGCCGACGCCCTGCAACACGTGTCGGACGACATTGCCGGCGAGCTGCGGCGCTGGGCCAAGCACGGCCTGCCGCTGGTAGTGACACAGCAGGGCGTGGTGGCGGATACGCCGGGCCGCGTTGCGCTGGGCTGGCCGGCGCCGCTGGCCTGCGGACGGCGTCGGGTCGCCGTGAACGTGCGCCGTGACGGCATCGCGCGACGCGATGAGTTCCCGCTGGCCGCCGCTGCGATCGACCTGTTACCCGCCGACAGCCGCGAGGCGATGCGGTCATTGTTGTGCCGACTCGAGCGGCTCGGCACCCCGGCCCGCGTCTATGGCAGCTACGGATGGCAGCAGCTCAGCGGGCTCGACTACGTGCATGCGCGTTCGGACCTCGACTTGTGGCTTGCCGTGCACGATCTCGCGCACGCCGACCGGATCGTCGCCCTCCTCGCGGCCTGCGCTGTCGCCTGGCCGCGGATCGATGGCGAGCTCATCGGCCCCGACGGTACCGCCGTCGCGTGGCGCGAGTACGAGGCGTGGCGCGCCGGTCGCGTTCGGGGCGTGCTGGTCAAGCGCCTCGACCGTGCAGCCATCGAAGCTCGGCCGGGGTGGCCTGACGCAAGCACGGCCCTCGCGGCATGAACGCTGTGCCGCAGTCGCGGGTACAGCCGTCCACCACGACCTGGACGCTCGCCGAGGAACCGGCGCTGCTCGCACCGGCGCTCGACCGCTTGCAATCGTTCGCCTGTGCGCAGATCGGGCGCCATGCCGTCCTCTCGCTCTACGACGAGCTCGCGCTCGCGCCCAAGCCAGGGCTCGTCTCCTTCGTCGATGCCGGCAGCCATCGCGACATGGATGCCCGCACCTTCCTGCGCAGCCTGTTCGCATTGCGCCGGACCTTCCCGTCGTTCGCGCGCCTGGGCGCAGAGGGCGCCGGCTTTGCGGCGCTCGAACGTGAAGGCCTCGATGCGGAGGTCCGGATGCTGCGGGCGACCGCCGGCATCAACACCCATCGCGGCGCGATCTTCACCCTCGGCCTGCTGTGCGCTGCGGCAGGGCGCTGCCTGGCCGATCGCCTGCCGGTCGTCGATTCCCACCTGCGCGGGATGCTGAGGGCCACCTGGGGCGCCGATCTCGCGCGGCGCGCCGCTCATGCCACGGAATCGCACGGCGCGAACGCGGCACGGCGCTTGGGCTTGCGCAGCGCGGGGCGCGAAGCAGCCGACGCCTTTCCGGTGCTGTTCGAGATCGTCTGGCCATCTCTGCGCGACGCATCGGTCAAGGGCTTGGCGCCTGAGCGGGCCCGGTTGCAGGCGCTGTTCGCGGCGATGGCGGCGCTCGAGGACACGAACCTCGCACACCGCGGCGGCCTGCAGGCACTGCGCGACGTGCAGGGCGCCGCGCGGCAATTCCTAGATGCCGGCGGCGCCGCTGCCGACGATGCGCAGGATCGCGCCTGGGCGCTGCATCGCGAACTGGTCCAGCGAAACCTCTCGCCCGGAGGCGCGGCCGACCTGCTCGCCGCAGCGTGCTGGCTTCAGCGCGTCACGTCATCGGCGACCACCTGAGCGCGCCCTTCGGATCGTGAGCCTCGCGCTGCTGTTTCCGGGTCAGGGTACGCAGCATGCGCAGATGCTCCCCTGGCTGGAGGACGAACCGGCGGCACGACCGCTGTTGCATCGGATCGCCGCTGCGCTCGGCAGCGACTGGCGCGACCGCCTGGCCGATCCGGCATGGGCGACCGAGAACGCGGTCGCCCAGCCCTTGCTCGTCGGCATCGAGAGCGCCGCCTGGGCCTGTCTCGCCGGTCGGTTGCCTGCGCCCGCGGTGATCGCCGGCTACAGCGTCGGCGAAGTCGCGGCGTTCGGTGCCGCCGGCGTCTTCGATGCCGGCACGGCCCTCGATCTCGCGCGCGTGCGGGCCGAGGTCATGGCGCGCAGCGCGGGCCAGCCGACCGGCCTGATGGCGACTCGCGATGTCCCTCTCTCGGTCATCGAGGCATGGTGTCGCCGATACGGACTCTCCGTCGCGATCCGGCTCGGTCCCGACCGTGCCATCGTCGGCGGCTCAGCAGAAGCCATGCGGGCAGCGGCAGCGGATCCGGCGATGGCGGGCGCAAGGATCAGCGACATCGGGGTGCGCATTGCCTCCCATACGCCCTGGATGCGGGCCGCCGCCGAGGCATTCGCCAGCCACCTGGCGGCGATTCCGGTCCAGGCGCCGGCGGCCGCGCTGGTCTGCAACCTCACCGGCACGGCGACACGCGATTCTGCGTCCCTGGCTCGATGCCTTTCGGCCCAGATCGCGAGCCCCGTGCTGTGGGACGCTTGCATGGAAACGATCGCCGAGCGGCAGGTGGGCTGCGTGCTCGAAATCGGGCCGGGGACCACGCTCGCGTCGTTGTGGCGGGCGAGCTATCCGAACGTCCCGGCGCGGTCGATCGACGAGTTCCGCTCCGCGGCCGCCGTGGCCGGATGGGTGGCCAAGGTGCTGGGCGGTGGTCGCTGAGGCCATCTCGGGGACGTCCCGCGGCCGCCTCAACCAGGGCACTGACCTCCGGCGCCTTGCTCACAGCCGACATCAGCCACTTCATCGCCGAATTCGGCGCCGCAACCCTGCCGGGTCTGCGGATGATCTGCGTGCCCGGCCGCGGTGAAAGCATCGATTCGCCACGTCGATCAACCGCTGCAGCGACTTCGAGGGTCGATGGCCGCTCCCTGAACTTGCGGCGTCGTCGGCGTTGCGGTCGACGACTCACGACGTTGAACACGTTGGCCCGGCTCGCGAAATGGCCCCGTGCGGCGGGACTGCCCATGTTCGAGGTGATGGTCGCCGACACAGTCTGCACGCAATCGTCGAGAACGTGACGGAAAAGACGCCGCTCCCGACGAGGCGGCGAAATTGACGAGGAAGGTCCTGGGAGAAAACGTCGCGCCGGGATCGGTCGAGTTCAAGGTCACCGTGGGAGGAGCCTTCGCCGAACCCACAGGCCACACTGATGCGCCGCGGCAGTCACTCGCCGAGTCGACTCCAGCGCCGACTGCGTCGTCATGTCGTCTCGACGCTACCCACTCTTCACGAGCGCCAACAGCCCTTCCAGCTCGCTCATCGTGTCCGCCTCGTGCAACGGCTTGTCGTTGCGGATGCGCAGCATGCGGGGAAAGCGCACTGCGATGCCGCTCTTGTGCCGACTGCTTTT
>JBDSLQ010000014.1:0-9503 GCA_039916285.1 Caldimonas sp. | reverse complement strand
AGGTAGAACACGTCGCCGGGATAGGCTTCGCGGCCCGGCGGGCGGCGCAGCAGGAGCGAGACCTGGCGATAGGCGACGGCCTGCTTGGAGAGATCGTCGTAGACGATCAGCGCGTCTTCGCCGCGGTCGCGGAAGTACTCGCCCATCGTGCAGCCGGAGTAGGCCGAGATGTACTGCATCGCCGCGCTCTCGGCGGCCGAGGCGGCGACGACGATCGTGTACTCCATCGCCCCGCTCGATTCGAGCGAGCGCACGATGTTCTTGATCGTCGACGCCTTCTGGCCGATGGCGACGTAGACGCAGGTCATGTCCTGACCCTTCTGGTTGATGATCGCGTCGACCGCGACGGCGCTCTTGCCGGTCTGGCGATCGCCGATGATGAGCTCGCGCTGGCCGCGCCCGATCGGCACCATGGAGTCGATCGCCTTGAGTCCCGTCTGCATCGGCTGGCTGACGCCCTGGCGCGCGATCACGCCGGGGGCGATCTTCTCGATCGGCGCCGACAGCTTGGCGTTGACCGGCCCCTTGCCGTCGATCGGCGCGCCGAGCGCGTTGACGACGCGGCCCTTCAGCTCGGGGCCGATCGGCACTTCCAGGATGCGGCCCGTGCACTTGACGGTGTCGCCCTCGGAGATGTGCTCGTACTCGCCCAGGATCACCGTGCCGACCGAGTCGCGCTCGAGGTTGAGGGCCAAGCCGTAGGTCGCCGAGCCGTCGGGTGCCGCCGGAAATTCGAGCATCTCGCCCTGCATCGCCTCCGAGAGGCCGTGGACGCGGCAGATGCCGTCGGTCACCGAAACGACGGTGCCCTGGTTGCGGATGTCGGCAGAGACCGCGAGCCCTTCGATGCGGCTCTTGATCAGCTCGGAAATTTCAGCGGGATTGAGGTTCATGGTGACCTTAGAAGGACAGCGGGCGGCTGGCGCCGCCCTTGAATGTGACGGTCGGCTGCGCCGCCCTTTCGAGGTGCAGTCATGCGCTCAGCGCCGCCTTCATCTGCTCGAGGCGGGCGCGGATCGAGGTGTCGAGCACTTCGTCGCCAACGACGACACGCACGCCGCCGATCAGCTCGGGCTTGACGACGACATGCATTTCGAGGTTGCGCCGGAAGCGCCGCTCCATCGCCGCCTTCACGTCCGCGACCTGCGTCGCATCGATCGGAAAAGCGCTCTCGATGGTCGCCTGCGAGACGCCGCTGCGCGCGTCGACGAGCGCCTGGAACTGCGCCGCGATCTCGGGCAGGGCGACCAGGCGGCCGTTGTCGATCACGGTGCGCAGCAGGTTCTTCGCCGCTTGGCTGAGCGGCGCGCCCGACGACGTGCCGACCACGCCGGTGAGCAGCTCGAAGACCTGTTTCGAGTCGATCTTCGGGCTGTCGGCGAACTGGCGCATCTGCGCGTTGACGGCGACGTCGGCCAGGGCACGGATCTCGGCCGCCAGCGTTGCGGCGTCGCCGCTGGCCGAAGCCTTCAGCAAGGCCTCGGCGTAGGGACGGGCGATGGTGGCAAGCTCGGCCATGTCAGCTCGGCCTTCTCACAGCTGCGACTTGAGCTGGCCGAGGAGATCGGCGTGCGTCCGCGCATCGACCTCGCGGCGCAGGATCTGCTCGGCGCCGCGCACGGCGAGCGCGGCGACCTGCTCGCGCAGCGTCTCGCGCGCCTTGGTCGATTCCTGCTGTGCCTCGGCACGAGCGGCGGCGACGATCTTGGCGCCTTCGTCGCCGGCGCGCGACTTGGCCTCCTCGATCATCGTTTGCGCCAGGCGTTCGGCGTCGGCGAGGCGCTGGGCGGCGTCGGTGCGTGCCGACGACAGCTCTTCCTCGATCCGCTTGTTGGCCAGCGCCAGCTCGGCCTTGGCCTTGTCGGCGGCGGAGAGCCCGTCGCGGATCTTCGCGGCACGCTCGTCGAGGGCGGCGGCGATCGGCGGCCAGACCATCTTCATGGTGAACCAGACCAGCAGCAGGAACACGATCAGCTGGATGATCAGGGTGGAGGTGATGCTCACGTCGAAACCTCGGCGTATTGACGATCCCGTTCGGCGCCGGTGCGGCCGAACGCGGGGATCACTTGGGCAGGTTGGCCAGCTGGGCGAGGAACGGGTTCGCGGTCGTGTACCAGAGGGCGATGCCGGTGCCGATGATGAACGACGCGTCGATCAGTCCGAGCAGCAGGAAGACCTTGGTCTGCAGCACACCCATCAGCTCGGGCTGGCGCGCCGCCGATTCGAGGTACTTGCTGCCCATGATGCCGACGCCGACGCAGGCGCCGAGCGCGCCGAGACCGATGATGAGGCCGGCAGCGACGGCGACGAGACCGATGAGTTCCATGTTGACTCCTGAGTTTTGTTGAGAGAGGAAAGGGGAGAGGGAAAGCGAGGTGCGCCGGCGCCGTGATCGCTCAGTGCGAGTCGTGAGCCTGACCGATGTAGACCAGGGTCAGCATCATGAACACGAACGCCTGCAGCGTGATGATCAGGATGTGGAAGACGGCCCAGGCCCAGCCGGCGCCGACATGCAGGATGGCAAGCAGGATGCCGCCGGCCGACAGCGTGAAGGCGCCGCCGAGCAACGCGATCAGCAGGAAGATCAGCTCGCCGGCGTACATGTTCCCGAACAGCCGCATGCCGTGCGAAATCGTCTTGGAGACGAACTCGACCAGCTGCATCGCCACGTTGGCGATCGAGAGCAGGACGAAGCCGACCCAGGTCAGAGGATTGGCGCTGACCTTGACGGTGCCGAACGGTGCCGTGTAGAGCTCGTGCAGGAAGCCGCCGAGGCCCTTGATCTTGACGCTGTAGAACAGCGACAGGATCAGCACGCCGATCGACAGCGCCATCGTGATCGAAAGATCCGCGGTCGGCACGACGCGCAGGTAGGCATGGGCCGGGTCGTGGCCCGCGGCGCCGTAGAGCTGGGCCCAGATCCACGGCAGGATGTCGACCGGCAGCAGATCCATCGCATTGAGCAGGAAGATCCAGACGAAGACCGTGAGCGCGAGCGGCGCGACCACCTTCCTGCTGTTCGCGTTGTGGACGATTCCCTTGGCTTCGTTGTCGACGAGCTCGAACAGGATCTCGACCGCGGCCTGGAACCGACCCGGCACGCCGGAAGTCGCCTTGCGCGCCGCTCGCCACAGCAGGAAGCAGCCGAGCGCGCCGATCAGCGCCGAGAAGACGACCGAGTCGAAATTGATGACCGAGAAATCGACCAGCCCTTTCGGCTTCCCGGTGCCGAGATGGGTCAGGTGGTGAATGATGTATTCACCGGGGGTCTGGGCATGCTCTGCTGCGGCCATCTTCTCGTCCGGGTCTAGCTTTTCGCGTTCTCGAAACTGCCTTCGGGGCCGGGCACGCGCCAGAGCAGCGCGAACCAGTACGACAGCATGCAGAGCACCATCGACGCCAGCAATGCCGGCCAGAGAACGCCGGGAACGATCCGCGCCGCAAGGACCAGCATGGCGACAGCGAGCGCCATCTTCACGAATCCCCACCCCAACATGCTGACCGCGCTGACGATCGGCGACGCCGACGACAGCCGGCTCGTCGCGCCGCGTGCCATCAGCGCGCCCGGGACGACGACGACCGCCGCCCCGTACGCGGCCGACACAGCGCCGATCGCACCAGCGAAGAGCCAGGCGACGAGCACCGCGACGGCACCGAGCGCCAGCTGCGCCGCGATGACTCGCCAGGGCGAGAGCACCGGATGATCGCGCCGAAAGGTCTCGGCCTCGGCATGGGTCATCGGCTTGAAGGCAGCCTGATCGGCGTCGTCGTCGAAGGTCGCTCGCGGGGTCGCGCAGTCGTCGCCACGGGTCACCGCGTCGAAGGAGGGGCGCGGCAGGGCGACTTTCAGCACAGCCCAAGATTATACGTATAAACCCACACTCGCCTTGACCCGCGGGGTCTGGATCGCAGCAGATCTCGCCGCTCAAAGCGGCAGCCGACCCCCAATGCCATGATCGCTTTCCGAGTGCCGATGCCGACCGCCCTTCTTCGTCTGGCCAGAACCGCTGTCTTCGTCGCTGCGGGCGCCGGCGCGACGGTCTTGACGGCCCGCGACGCGCCGCTGGACGTGCCCGCCCATCACCGTGGCGGCCGCTTCCAGAACAACTACATCGAGTTCGAGCCGAAAGGCATCGTCAACCTGTTGAAGTGGCGCTTCGATGCGGCACGTGCCGGGTTGCCGAAGCCGCAGCAGCAGGAAACGCCGCGCGTCGCCGCCGATCTGGCCTTTCTGCGCGCCAACGCGGTCGCTGGCACGGCGATGGTGCCGGCCGTCACATGGATCGGCCATGCCAGCACGCTGATCCAGGCGGGCGGCAGCAACATCCTCACCGACCCGATCTTTTCCGAGCGCGCTTCGCCGTTCGGCTTCGTCGGCCCGAAACGCCAACTGCCGCCCGGCGTCGCGCTCGCCGACCTGCCGTACATCGATGCCGTCGTCGTTTCGCACAACCACTACGACCATCTCGATGCGCCGAGCATCAAGGCGCTCGCCGGTCAGTCCGGCGGTCCGCCGCTCTTCATCGTTCCGCTCGGCATCAAGGCCTGGCTCGCCGACGCCGGCATCGTCAATGCGGTCGAGCTCGACTGGTGGCAGAGCGCGCGCGTCGGCGCGGTCGACATCATCCTCACGCCCGTGCAGCACTGGTCGGGTCGATCGCTCGGCGACCGGATGGAAACGCTGTGGGGCGGCTACGCGATCCTCGCGCCCGCCTTCCACGTCTTCTTCGCCGGCGACACCGCCTACTCCAGGGACTTCGCCGATATCCACATGCGGCTGGCCGCACACCAGGGCGCCGGCCGCGGCTTCGACCTCGCGCTGATTCCGATCGGTGCCTACGATCCGCGCTGGTTCATGAGCGCGCAGCACGTCGACCCCGCCGAAGCGGTGCAGATCCACCGCGACCTCTTTGCCGAGCGCTCGATCGGCATCCACTGGGGGACGTTCCAGCTCACCGACGAGCCGCTCGACGAGCCGCCCCAGGCCCTCGCGCGCGCGGCCCGCAAGGCCGGCCTCGACGACGATGCGTTCGCGGTGATGGCGGTGGGGGCGACTCGTCGCTTCGCGCCGCGCGCGCCCTAGCGCCTACAGCACGGCGACGTCGAGCTTCATCCAGGCATCGAAGGTCGCCCCCGGCGCGAGCGCGACCAGCCCGTGCGCGGCCGGCTCGGCCATGTGGATCGCGTTGCTGACGTGGCTGACGGGCTCCACGCAGAAGTAGTCGCGCTCGGGCGGCGTGTAGACGACGAGGTACGGCAGCGACGACGCGAGCTGGAGCGAGAAGCGCTCATCGCGGATGCGCGCCGGCCCGCGCCATCCTTCGAAGCAGTTGTCGAAGTCGAGGTGCGACAGGTCGCTGTCGATGCCGTGCTGGGCGACCTTGCGGGTCGGCAGCAGCGTCGCATCGGCATCCCAGCGGTGCGAAAGCTCGATGTGCATGCGGCTGCGCGGCCGCTTGACGAAGTACGGATGCCATCCCAGGCCGATCGGCTGATCGGTGTCGGCGTCGTTGCTGAGCTGGAGCCGGGCGCTGAACGACGCCGCGCTGAGGGCGAAGTACTGGCGCGCCGTGAAGGCGAACGGCCAGTCGGCATCGCCCTCGTGGCGCAGCTCGATGACGACCTCCAGCGCGCTCGACGAGACGATCCGCCACGGCCGCTGCCAGCCGAGGCCGTGCAGCGAGTGCGGCGAGCCGGCGACGTTGGCGCGGGTCGCGTGGTCCTTGCCGCGCCAGCGGAAGCGCCGGTAGCCGAGGCGGTTCGAGTACGGCACGAGAGGAAACATCGCCGCCTCGTGCGCGGAAGGCAGGCGGCCCGGCGCGCTCGAGCGCAGGATCGGCGTCTCGCCGTGCCAGAGGCCGGCGACGGCGCCGCCCAGGTCGGCGCGGACCGCAAGGCGAAGCGCGCCCGCGTGCAGCTCGAACGGCGCGGTCGGCGCGGCGGCCGAGGCGCCGGCCGCGGTGTTCGCGTCGGGCTCGACGAGGTTCGCTTCGGTCATTTGAGTTCCGCCTTGAGGTAGTGGGCGCCCGGAATCGGGTTGAAGTAATAGGGCGGGACCTCGACGAAGCCGAGCGACGCGTAGAGCTCGCGGGCCGCCTCCATGTCGTCGAGAGTGTCGAGCAGCATCGCCGAATAGCCGGCGCGGCGCGCTTCGTCGAGCAGGGCCTGCGCCAGCAGCCGGCCGAGACCGAAACGGCGATAGCCCGGCCGCACGAAGAGCCGCTTCATCTCGCAGGCGTTGGCATCGTCGGCGTCGGCGAAAGGTCGGAGCGCCCCGCAGCCTGCAAGCCCGCCATCGACGTAGGCGAGCAGCAGCTGGCCGGCCGGCGCGGCGTACTCGCCGGGCAACGAAGCGATCTCGGCGTCGAAGTTCTGGAAGCACAGGTCGACGTCGAGGCTGGCCGCGTACTCGCGAAAGACGGCCGCCGCGCTGGCGAGCTCGGCCGCCGTGGTCGGCCGGCGCAGCTCGATCCTGGGCGCTTTCGCTTCTCGCCTCGCCGCCACTCGAGCCATCCGCCGCGCTTCCCCTGCCTTCGACACCCGACAATAACCGCAAAGCCGGCCCGGCCGGGCGATGTGCAAGTGACGCTACCATCGTCGCGCTTGAATTGCGCCGCCCGCGGCCCCGCGTATTCGCCGGCCTGCCTCCGATGATGTCGTCTCTCTCCCGTTCCTTCCTGCGCCGCTTCGGCGCGCTGGCCGCGCTCGCTTCGTCGCTGTCGCTCGGGCCCGGCGCGCCCGCGCGCGCCGCCGACGAACCCGACAGCGGCGGCACCTTCACGACTCCGACCTACCCGCAGCGCAACGTGCCGCAGGGGCAGGGCAGCTTCGTCCAGCCCGGCGCCAACACCGGCGGCGCCCCGGCGACGATGAGCGGCCGGCCCGCGACGAGCGGCAGCACCGCGCCCGGCGCCGCCTCGCGCAATGGCCGCGACCTCGCCGACACCTTCCCGCGCCGCTCCGAGCCGGCGCCGCCGCCCAAGCCGAACGAGTTCCAGCGCTTCGTCGAAGGCGCGACCGGGCGCCTTTTGCCGATCTTCGGGCAGGCGTTCTTCGCCGACGCCGCCGACAACTTCCAGTCGCTCGACAACGTGCCGGTCTCGGCCGACTACACGATCGGCCCGGGCGACGAGATCGTGACGCGGGCCTGGGGCGGCGTCGACGTCGACTACCGCGCGACCGTCGACCGCAACGGCATGCTCAACCTGCCCAAGGTGGGCAGCTTCAACGTCGCCGGCGTCAAGGCCGCCGATCTCGAGAAGAACCTGCGCGCGCAGATGGCGCGCCTGTTCACGAACTTCGACCTCTCGGTTTCGCTCGGCCAGCTGCGGGGCCTGCGCGTCTTCGTCGTCGGCCCGGCGCAGCGGCCGGGCGTGGTGACGCTGTCGAGCCAGTCGACGCTGCTCTCCGCGGTCGTCGCCGCCGGCGGGCCGAGCCCATCGGGCTCGATGAGGAAGATCCTGCTGCGCCGCGACGGCAAGGTGATCTCCGAGCTCGACGTCTACGAGTTCCTGGTCCAGGGCGACAAGTCGAGGGACGTCCAGCTGGTCGCCGGCGACGTGGTCGTCTTCCAGCCGGCCGGGCCGCGGGTCGCGCTCACGGGCTCGATCGACACGCCGGCGATCTACGAGCTGAGAATCGCACAGGAGCCGATCCGCGACGTGCTGCGCTACGCCGGCGGTGCGCCGGTGCTCGCGAATCCGAATCGCGTCCAGCTCGAGCGGATCGATCCGGCGCAGCCGCTCGCGACCCGCTTCGTCGAGACCTTCCGGCTCGACGCCGCCGGCCAGCAGAAGGCGCTGCGCGACGGTGACGTCGTCACCCTGCTCGCGATCTCGCCGCAGTTCGCCAACGCGGTGACATTGAAGGGCCACGTCGCGCAGCCGCTGCGCTATCCGTTCACGCCCGGAATGCGCGTCCGCGACCTCATTCCAGACCGCGACGCCCTCATCACCCCCGACTTCTACCGGCGCAAGAACCTGCTCGTGCAAGTGATCGAGGACGAGGACCGCGTGCGGCGACGCGAAGACAGCGAACGCCCTGCCGAGGGCACGGCCCGCGGCGGGCGCAGCGCGTCCGACTTCGCGCAAGGTGCCGGCGGCAGCCCGGACGCGCGCAGCGACGTCCGCAGCGACGTCCGCAGCGACCGGCGCGGCGACACGCGCGAGTTCGTCGATCGCCAGAGCGGCGACCGATCGGCCGGCGACCGCACCCTGAACGAGCGCGACCGCCCGCGCGGCGAGCGCGGCATTCGCGAGGACGACCGCGCTGCCGCGGCGCGCGCACGGCGCACGCCGGCCGCGCTCTTCGACGAGCTGAACTGGGACTACGCGACGATCGAGCGGCTCAACGCCGACCTCAGCACCCAGGTCATCGCCTTCAACCTCGGCAAAGTCGTGCTGCAGGGAGACGAAGCGAACAACATCGCCCTCGCGCCCGGCGACGTCGTCACCGTCTACAGCCAGAAGGACGTTCGCGTCCCGGTCGCGCGGCAGACGCGCCTGGTGTCGCTCGAAGGCGAGGTCAATGCGCCCGGCATCTACCAGCTGCAGGCGGGCGAGACGCTGAAGAGCCTGATCGGCCGGGCCGGCGGCTTCACGCCGCAGGCCTACGTCTACGGGCTCGACCTGAGCCGCGAGGAAACGCGCGTGCGCCAGCGCGAGAACCTCCTCATCGCGATCAGCCGGCTCGAGGCGCTGTCGGCGGTGCAGGCGGCGCGGGACGCCGCCAACCGGCGCGACGACGCCGCCGGCGCGGCCACGACGACGATCGTAAGCAACGCGGCGACGCAGGCGCAGCTGACGCGTCTGTCGCGCATCCAGCCGAACGGCCGCATCGCCCTCGAGCTGACGCCCGAGATCCGCTCGATCGACGCCTTGCCCGACCTGCCGCTCGAGCACGGCGACCGCATCGGCGTGCCGCCGCGGCCGGGCTTCGTCACCGTCGCCGGCGCCGTCGTCAACAGCAACGCCTTCGTCTGGAAGCCCGACCGCACCGCTGGCGATTACCTGCGCTTGGCCGGGGCCGACGAGGCGGCCGATACCTCGAACATGTTCATCCTGCGGGCCGACGGCACCGTCAACAGCTCCGGTGACCGACGCGGATTCTTCGGCCGCGGCGGCCTGGAAACGCAAGTCCTGCAGCCGGGCGACGCGCTCATCGTCCCGAACCAGCTCGACTTCGAGACCTGGGGCCGCGCCCTGGTGCGCAACCTGAAGGACGTGGCGCAGATCTTCTCGGGCTTCGGGATCGGCATCGCGGCGATCAACTCGATCCGCAACTGACGCGCGCCCCGACGATGCTGAGCGCCGATTCGACGACCCCGCTGGCCGCTGCGCAGATGCCGTTCGACGACGACGACGGCCCGGCGGTCGGACTCACCGACATCCTGACGTGGCTCGGCGAAAGGAAGAGGCTGATCGCCCTGGTCCCCCTGGCGGCGGCGCTCGTTTCCCTTGCTGTCGCGCTGCTGCTGCCGCCGATCTACACGGCGCGCACGACGC
>JBDSLQ010000013.1:0-6970 GCA_039916285.1 Caldimonas sp. | reverse complement strand
CAAGGGCTACGAGGTCGGGCGCCTGATCGGCATCCTCTACATGACGCTGGAGGGAATCTTCGGCGTCGCCGTCGACGTCGCCTCGTCGCTGATCATCCTGTTCACGATCTACGGCGCCTTCCTGCAGTACTCGGGCGCCGGCAAGTTCTACCTCGACTTCTCGTTCTCGGCGATGGGGGGCAAGCCGACCGGCGCCGGCCGCACCGTCGTGCTCGCCTCGTTCCTGCTCGGCGGCCCTTCCGGTTCGGGCGTCGCGACGACGGTGACGCTCGGCGCGGTCGCCTACCCGCTACTCGAGAAGGTGGGCTACGAGAAGAACGCCGCCGGCGGCCTGCTCGCCGCCGGCGGCCTCGGCGCGATCATCTCGCCGCCGGTGCTCGGCGCGGCGGCGTTCCTGATCGCCGAGTTCCTCAAGATCTCGTACCTCGATGTGCTCCTGATGGCGTGCATCCCCACCGTGCTGTTCTATCTCGCCCTGTTCCTGATGGTCGAGATCGATGCGCGCAAGTACGGCATGCGCGACGTCGCCTTCGAGCGCGTCGACACGGTGTGGAACCTGAGCAAGCGCTACTGGTTCCACTTCCTCTCGCTGGTCTCGATCGTCCTCTTCATGCTGTGGGGCTTCTCGCCGGTGCTCTCGGTGTTCTGGGCGACCGTGGTCGCGCTGGTGACGAGCATGCTGCGGCCGGAGACGGCGTTGCTGCCCTACGACCTGTTCCGCGGCCGCGGCTCGGTCAAGGACCACCTGCTCGGTTCCGGCTTCGCCAAGGCGATGGAAGGCGGCGCGACCGGCATGCTCAGCGTCGGCGCGACCTGCGCGGGCGCCGGCATCATCGTCGGCGTCGTCGCCCTGACCGGCCTCGGCCTGAAGTTCAGCTCGATCGTCATCGACTACGCCGCCGGCTCGCTCCTGCTGACGGCCATCTTCACCTCGCTCGTTGTCTGGATCGTCGGCCTGGCGGTTCCGGTGACAGCGTCGTACATCATCTGCGCGGTGATCGCGGCGCCGGCGCTGATCAAGCTCGGCGTTCCCGATTTCGCCGCGCACATGTTCATCTTCTACTACGCCGTCCTCTCGGAGGTCTCGCCGCCGACCGCGCTCTCGCCTTTCGCCGCTGCGGCGATCACCGGCGGCGACCCGTACAAGACGACGATGCAGTGCTGGAAGTACACCGTCCCGGCGTTCCTGCTGCCGTTCATGTTCGTCCTCGACCCCGCCGGCCAGGGCCTGTTGCTGATGGGCTCGACCAAGGCGCTCGCCGCCGCGAACTGGGGGTCGATCGCGCAGGTGACGCTGACCGCGGCGCTCGGCATCGCCGCGATCGCCGGCGGATTCCAGGGCTGGGCGCTGCGCCGCGCGACGGCCATCGAGCGCTGGATGCTCATCGCCGCCGGTGTCGCGCTGGTCTACCCGGGCGGTTTCGCCGACGCGGTCGGCCTCTCGCTGATCGTCGCCGTGCTGGCGATGCAGCGCTTCCTCGCCGCGCCGAAGGTCGCGCTGGCCAAGGACGCCTGAGCTCGTTGCACCGAGCCGCCCGATGCCGCGCCTGCCGTACAAGAGCGACGCCGACGCCGGCCCGGACGAGATCGTCGCGCCGATCCGTGCCCGCCGCGGCGGCGCGTTGCTGAACCTCGACCGCCAGCTCCTCTACAGCCCGCCGCTCGCGCTCGGCTGGAACGCGCTGATGGGAGCGGTGCGAGGCCGCCTCGAACTGCCCGACATGCTGCGCGAGATTGCGATCTGCGTGGTGGCGACCATCAACCGCGCGCCCTACGAATTCCACCACCACGCGCCGCTGCTGCGCGCCGCCGGCGCGACCGAGGCGCAGGTCGCGGCGCTCGGGGACCCGGACCTCGCGCTGGCGACGCCCGGGCTCTTCGGCGAAAGTGAGCGAGCGACGATCCGGCTCGCGCTCGAGATGACGCGCTCTGTCGAAGTCGGCGAAGCGACCTTTGCCGCTGCGCGCCAGGCACTCGGCGAAGATCGCCTGCTGGTCGAGCTGGTCGGCACGATCGCCGCGTACAACATGGTCTCGCGCGTCATCGTCGCGCTCGGCATCGAGCCCGAGTGAGCAGGCCCGCGTCCGCCGGCTGCGCCCGAGCGTTCAACCGGACGACGATGACGAGGCCGCGGGTGCCGCGGAAGCCGGCGCCGACGACGGCGGCGCCTGGGCCGGTGCGGGCAGGCTGCGCAGGCGGAAGTAGCGCGGGTCGCCGGCCGGCAAGGTGAGCTGGCGCACCCCGAAGCCGCCGACGCGAACGGCGCGAATCGGCTGAAACGGGCCGATGCTGCCGCGCGAGGCCTCGAGCAGATAGTTGCCCGGCAACAGCGCACGCGTGGAGACCACCGTGCCCGCCGGCGAGGCACTGACGCGAACGCCGCCGAACGGGCGCGCCAGAGGGTCGCCCACGAAGACGCCCTGCCCCGGCATCAGGACGCTCTTCCAGTACGCCTCGATCAGCGTCTCGCCCGAAAGGTAGTGCGCCATGACCACGCCGACGTCGGGAAACTTGGCTCGGTAGCTGCAGGGCTCGGTGCTCGTGCCGTAGCTGCCGGTCGCTCCGGCGGTGAGCCACTCCAGCGCCGAGGTCTGGTCGTAGCCGATCAAGCCGCCGCCCCACGACGTCAGGTGATCGGCGATGGCGCCGTCGGCGAAGCTGTTGCTCGCCATCGAGGCCACCACGGCGACGCCGGTGAACTCGAACATGATGTCGGTCTTGCCTTCCAGCGCGTCGGCGTCGACCTGCTCGATCGGATAGGCGGCGCCGAGGACCTCGCGGACGCGCTCGTAGGTCACGGCGCGGACGTTGCGCGCCCGATCGCTGGTGTTCATCAGGTAAGCCTTGCCTTCCGGCCAGCGCTCGTCGGAGCGCAGGCCGCGATCGATCAGCCGCTTCGCGCTTTCGACGTTGGTTCCTGCCAGAAGCATCGACGGGCGAAGCTTGTGGTCGGTGAAGGGGGCCGCGCTGGTGCTGTTGAAGTAGGGCGAGACTTTCGTCGTCTGGCAGCCCTCGGCGCAGTACGCCGCCGGATCGAAGCCGAGCGCGAACGCCGCGGTGATCGACATGCACTCAACGCGCCACGGCTGCGTCCACGCGAGCGCGAGCGCCTGCACGTCGGCGCCGAGTCTGGCGTCGAGGACGGCCTGGACGCGCATGAAGTCGGCGAAGCTCATCACTCCCCGGTCGGCGGGGAAACGAACGTGAATCACCCGCTCGGCGGCGATGCCGCGCTGCGCCGCGTAGTAGCGGCCGATCTCGACGCTGCCGGCATCGTTGTCGTTGACGACGACGGCGATGTCGCGCGCACGCAGGCCGACAATCGGCAGGGACAGGCGGGCGACCTCGGCATCGGGCGCGGCGGGACGCTGCGCCGCGGCGCAAGCGCTCCACGCGACGAGGACGACGCAAAGCGCGCGTCGCCCAGCAGCGCGCGCTGCGTTCCGGATCACCGGCACGAAGCTATGCAGGTCGAGAGGGGCATGGCGCGATTGTCGCGCCATGTCGACCGCTGGACGCTCGCGCGGGCAGGCCCTATCCTCGCCGCCATCGAGGGGCTTGGGGAAGTGGCGATGCGCGCGTGGACCGTGGATGCGGACGACATCCGGGTGGCCGAGGATTTCGATGCGTCGCTACTCCATCGCACGCCCGAGATCGATGCTTTTCTCACCCCCGGTCGGGACGACAAGTTCATCGTCATCGGCACCAAGGGCTTCGGCAAGACCCTGCTGCTGAAGGCCAAGCGGGTCCTGTACCAGAACGAGGGCCACGCGGCCTGCCTGCCGAGCGGCAATCTGCTCGACAAGCCGATCGGCGACAAGATCTTCGGCCGCGAATCGATCGCCCTGTTCGCCGCCTCGCCGCTGCCATGGTCGAAGGTCTGGCTGTCGGCGATCGCGATGGCGGCGCTGAAGCACTTCGACGCCATCGAGGACCTCAAGGTCGGCGCACGCCTGAGCGGTCTGATCGCCGATACCCGGCTGCACAGCGTCATCGACCACTTCGTCCGCCTGCTCGATTTCACGCCGAGCGAGCTGCAGCGCTGCGCGACCGACACCGACGGCCATCTGGTGCCGCGCCTGCGCGCGCTGAACGCGCCGCTGGCGATCTTCATCGACGGCATCGACGAGTACTTCAACAAGCACGTCGAGGACATGCCGGCGAGCCCGAGCGTGACCGGCGAGCTGTCGCCCAACGTGTGGTTCTTCTCGCAGCTGGGACTGGTCGAGGTCGCCTACCAGCTGCGCCGCATCAACCATCACCTGAAGGTGTTCGCGGCGATCCGCAAGGAGGCGTATTCGCGCTGGCCGCAACGGACCGCGATGGTCCAGCAATACCGGGGCAGCGCGGTTGACATCGTCTACACGCCGGAAAGCCTGCGCGAGATCTTCGTCAACAACGTCCGCTTGGTCCGGACCGATCGCATGGTCGTTCCCGAGCGGGTGCGAAACAACCCTCTCGAGGCGTTCCTCGGTCGCCTGAGCGTCACCGACGTCCACACCCGGGAGGAGGAGGACGCCTTCGAGTACGTCTGCCGCCACACGCTGCTCAGGCCGCGCGACCTGATGACGATCGGCGAGCGGCTCACCGCGCTGCGGCCGGACGAGCGCCGCAACGAACACCGGCTCAAGGAGGCGATCAACCAGGCGGCGACGGAGATCGCGCACGAGTACCTCGCCGAGATCGCACCGTACGTCGCGGGGCTCAAGCCGGAGCTGCTCTTCGATCGACTGCCGGGCCACGTGATCAGCCGGGCCGAGCTCGAGCTGATCGGGAGCGAGGACGAAGCCCTCGACGGGCAGGATGGCTTCAGCTCGCTCTACCGCGTCGGCCTGCTCGGCTACGTGCAGCACGATCGCGTTCGCGGCGAGTGGCGCCAGCGCTTCCTGCGCCCCGGCGAGGCGACGCTCGAGACCAATGGCAACCTGCCGCGGGCAACGCACTACCTGATCCATCCGGTGCTGTTCGACGTGATCGCGCGCAACAACACCGCCTTCCTGCAGCGCATCGACCGCGTCAACATCGTCGGCTACGACCGGCCGTGGCGCGAGTCGGGCCCGGTCGAGCGCACGCTAGACCTGCGCCAGTGCTGCGTTCTCAAGGCCGACGTACAGGGCTTCTCCACCCTGATGCGATCCGGGCTCGACGGGCCGGTCCGCGCGGCGCTCGAGGAGGCGGTGCGGCGCTGGGCACCGCCCGCGGCGATCACCGAGATCCGCGCCGGCGACGCGGTCCTGATCGCCGCCGACGATCCGGTCGCTCTCGCCCAGACATCGCGCCACCTGATGGACGCCGTTTACCAGGCGCCGGGTCAGCCGCGCCTGCGCATCGCCCTCCACTACGGCCCGGTGCAGACCGACCGAAGGGGCGTCAACCAGCGCACGGTGATCGTCGGCGGCGACGCCGTCCTGTGTGCCGCGCGTGTCGAGCCGTGCGTGCAGGCGGGCCAGATCTGGTCGACCGAGGAGTTTCGCCAGCAATTCCTCGAGCGGCCGTCGCTCTGGCGGACGTCTCCGGTCGACGCGCCCGACGGCGGCGACCGCTTCAACGTCAAGAAGCCGGGCTCGTCCGAACCCGACGCCTGGATGCGCCTCTACCGGCTCGAGTCCTGAGCGTCGGCGGCGCCGGCGCAGATCGCCGCCAGTACCACGCCGATCGGGGCGCGGATGACGACATCGGCAAGCGCATCCAAGGCGGTGGCCTGGGCGTTGACGATCACGATCGCCGCGCCGGCGCGCGCCGCGATGGGCACCATGCTCGCGACCGGCTGCACCTGCAGCGTCGTGCCGACCGCGATCAGCAGGTCGGCCTCGGCGGCGGCGCTCAAGGCACGGTCGATCACCTCCGGCACCAGCGCCTGGCCGAACGAGATGGTGTCGCTCTTCAGGATGCCGCCGCAGTCGCGGCAATGCGGATCGTCCTCGCCGGCGCGAACCCGCGCCAGCGCCTCTTCCATCGGTGCGCGCCGGCCGCACTGCCAGCACATGACGCGGCGCATGCTGCCGTGCACCTCGACGACGAGCGCGGGCGACTGCCCTGCCCGCTGATGCAGCTCGTCGATGTTCTGGGTGACGAGCGCGTGCAGCTTGCCGCGCCGCTCGAGCGCGACCAGGGCATGGTGGCCGGCGTTCGGGTCGGCCCTCCACGCCGGCGAATCGAGGCGCGATCGCCACGCGGCCTTGCGAACCTCGGGCTCGGCGAGGTAGTTCTGGATCGTCGATTGCTTCTCGGCCGCCGGGTTTCTCGTCCACACGCCCTTCGGGCCGCGGAAGTCGGGGATGCCCGATTCGGTCGA
This sequence comes from Caldimonas sp., assembly GCA_039916285.1. Classification (GTDB taxonomy): domain Bacteria; phylum Pseudomonadota; class Gammaproteobacteria; order Burkholderiales; family Burkholderiaceae_C; genus Schlegelella_A. Next base: position 675 of record JBDSLQ010000013.1, on the reverse strand, counting down.
GATCCCGGCGCCGGTGAGCACGACGATGCGCTCCGCGCAGTCGACGCGTTGCCGCGCGTCGGCGAGAAGATCGTGTGAGGCCTTGTCGACCGCCTGCAGCGCTGCCGCTCTGCTCCTGCCGGCGAAGTCGCCGCGCACGCTCAGTTCTTCTCCGCCAACTGCTCGAGGATCGCGGGGTTCTCGAGCGTCGACGTGTCCTGCGTGATCTTCTCGTCGTTGGCGACCGAGCGCAGCAGGCGCCGCATGATCTTGCCGCTGCGCGTCTTGGGCAGGTTGTCGCCGAAGCGGATGTCCTTCGGCTTGGCGATCGGGCCGATCTCCTTGGCGACCCAGTCGCGCAGCTCCTTGGCGATCTTCTTGGCCTCCTCGCCGGTCGGCCGCGCCCGCTTCAGGACGACGAAGGCGCAGATCGCCTCGCCCGTCGTCTCGTCGGGCCGGCCGACGACCGCGGCTTCGGCGACGAGCTCGGTGCACGACACCAGCGCCGATTCGATCTCCATCGTCCCCATGCGGTGCCCGCTGACGTTCAGCACGTCGTCGATGCGGCCGGTAATCGTGAAGTAGCCGGTTTTCGCGTCGCGGATCGCCCCGTCGCCGGCGAGGTAGTACTTGCCCTTGAACTCGTCGGGGTAGTAGCTCGCCCTGAACCGCTCCGGGTCGCCCCAGATCGTCCGG
>JBDSLQ010000012.1:0-2618 GCA_039916285.1 Caldimonas sp. | reverse complement strand
TCGCGCGCATCAAGGGCGTGCGGCGCAAGTTCGCGCAGGACGTCGGCTTCCTGCCGCCGCCGGTGCACATCCGCGACAACCTCGAGCTGAAGCCGAGCTCGTACCGGCTGACGCTGCGCGGCGCCGTCATCGGCGAGGGCGAGGCGCATCCCGGCATGTGGCTGGCGATCAATCCCGGCGGCGCCGGGCTCACGACAGCGCCCCTGCTCGGCACCCCGACCACCGACCCGGCGTTCGGCCTGCCCGCGACATGGATCGAAGAACGCCAGCGCGAGCAGGCGCAGAAGGCCGGTTTCACAGTCGTTGATTGCTCGACCGTGGTTGCGACCCACCTCTCACACTTGATGCAGGTTCATGCCGCCAAGCTGCTCGGCCGCGTCGAGACGCAGCAGCTCGTCGAGCACGTCACCAAGCTCGCCCCCAAACTCATGGAAGACGTCATCCCCAAGATGGTCGGCATCGCCGCCCTGCAGAAGGTTCTCCAGCTGCTGCTTGAGGAGGGCGTCCACATCCGCGACATGCGCTCGATCGTCGAGTGCCTGGCCGAGTACGCCGCCACCGTGACCGACCCGGCCGAGCTGGCGCGGCGGATCCGCGTCCATCTCGCGCCGTCGATCGTCCAGCAGATCTACGGGCCGACCCGCGAGCTCGAGGTGATCGCCCTCGAGCCCGAGCTCGAGCGGATGGTCACGCAGGCGCTCGGCTCGCCGCACGGTGCCGCGCTCGATCCGGTCGTCATCGAGGTGCTCGCCAAGAGCGCCGCCGAATCGGCCAAGCGCCAGGAGGATCTCGGCCACCCGGCTTGCCTGCTCGTCCCCGACATGATCCGCGCGCCGATGGCGCGCCTGCTCCGGCGCGCGGCACCGCGCCTGAAGGTGCTTTCGCACAGCGAGATCCCTGAAACGCATTCCATCCGCATCGGCTCGCTCATCGGAAGCACAGCATGAACGTCAAACGCTTCACCGCACGCAACTCGCGCGAAGCCCTTCGCCTCGTTCGCGAGGCGCTCGGCGACGACGCCGTCGTGCTCTCGACCAAGCCCGCCGCGACCGGCGTCGAGATGATGGCGATGGCACCCGACAGCCTCGGCCGACTCGCGGCGATGGCCACGGCGCCCTTGCCCGCGACGACAGACGATGCGGCACCGCGAGCCGCCGAGCTGGCGGCGACGAGCGCCGAGCAGGATGCCGAGCGGCTCTCGATGAGCACGCTCTCGTTCCAGGACTACGTCAGGAAGCGGATGCTCAAGCGCCGCCACGCGTCGCTCGATCCCACGCTGGGCGTCAGGGCAGCGCCGCCCGCGCCCGCGGCGTCGATGCCTGCGCCGACGTCGATCGGCTCGCGTATCGACATGCGCCTCGACGACGATGAGCTCTTCGCGCCCGAAGTCGCCGCGCCAGGCGTCGAATCGCGCAGCGAGCCCGCCGCCGCCGCGCCCCTCCCCGACATCGAACCGCTGCGGTCGCGCGCCGATGAGCGCGACGCCGGCTTCGATGCCGCCGCGTCGCTGCGCCGCGATGGCGACCTGCTCAGCGAGCTCCGCGCCGTCAAGGGCTTGATCGAGGAGCGCTTCGGCGCGCTCGTTTTCATGGAGAAGCTGCACCGTCGTCCCGCCGCGGCGCGCCTGGCGCAGACGCTGCTCGACTGCGGCTTCTCGCCGATGCTGGTACGCAAGATGGCCGACGGCTTCGGCGCCGAGACCGGCTCGGCCGACGATGCGGTCGAGTGGGCGGCGCAGATCCTCGAGCGAAATCTTCGCACCGACGCGGCCAACGAGGCGATCGAGGACCGCGGCGGCGTGTTCGCGCTGATCGGCGCCACCGGCGTCGGCAAGACGACGACGACCGTCAAGATCGCGGCCGCCTTCGCCGCCCGCCACGGCGCCGCCAACCTCGGCCTGATCACGCTGGACGCCTACCGCGTCGGCGCCCACGAGCAGTTGCGCGCCTACGGCCGCATCCTCGGCGTGCCGGTGCACACGGCGCACGACCGCGCCTCGCTCGAGGACCTGCTCGACCTGCTGACCGCCAAGAAGATGGTCCTGATCGACACCGCCGGCATGGCGCAGCGCGACATTCGCATCAAGGAGCTGCTCGACATGATCTCTCGCCGCAGCATCCAGCGCCTGCTCGTGGTCAACGCCGCCTCGCAGGGCGAGACGATCGAGGACGTGCTGGTCGCCTACCGCGCGACGAGCTGCGCCGGATTGATCCTCAGCAAGCTCGACGAGGCCATTAAGCTCGGCCCGGCGCTCGACGCCGCCATCCGCCACAAGCTCACCGTCGTCGGCGTCGCCAACGGCCAGCGCGTTCCCGAGGACTGGCACAGCCTGTCGTCCAACGCCCTCGTCCAGCGCGCGCTGCGCGGCGGCGGCAGCGCTGCCTGGCGCCTCGACGCCACCGAGATCAACCTCGTCTTCGCGACCATGCACGGCGCGCCGGGCGCGGCCCTCAACGCGTGATCCGCCCGCCCGCCACCTTCGCACCGATGACGCCATGCCCATGATCCCGCGCCACGACCAGGCCGCCGGCCTGCGCCAGATGTTCGCCGGCGCCTGCGCCCGCTTCGTCCCCGTTGTCTCGAACCCGCACGTCACCTGCGGCGGTGTTCTCCTCGAG
>JBDSLQ010000011.1:0-4635 GCA_039916285.1 Caldimonas sp. | reverse complement strand
TCACTTTCACGACGCCGAGGATCACCATCCACTCGCCGACGAAGCCGGCCGTCCCCGGCAGGCCGCAGTTGGCCATCGCGAACAGCACCGCGAACGCGGCGAACTTCGGCATCGTGTTGGCGACGCCACCGTAGGCCGAGATCTCGCGCGAGTGGACGCGGTCGTAGAGAACGCCGATGCAGAGGAACATCGCACCCGAGACGAAGCCGTGCGAAATCATCTGGACGATGGCGCCGGAGACGGCGAGCTCATTGCCGCGCCCCTGGCCGTCGAAGGCGAAGAAGCCGAGCGTGACGAAGCCCATGTGGGCGATCGACGAATAGGCGACGAGCTTCTTCATGTCGTGCTGGACGAGCGCGACCAAGCCGATGTAGACGACGGCGATCAGCGACAGCGCCACGATCAGCCACGCCCACTTGTGGCTCGCGTCGGGCGTGATCGGCAGCGAGAAGCGCAGGAACCCGTACGCGCCGAGCTTGAGCATGATCGCCGCCAGCACGACCGAGCCGCCGGTCGGCGCCTCGACGTGGGCGTCGGGAAGCCAGGTGTGGACCGGCCACATCGGCACCTTGACCGCGAAGGCGAAGAAGAAGGCGAAGAAGATCAGCACCTGCGCCTCGATCGTCAGCGGCAGTCGATGCCAGACCAGGATGTCGAAGCTGCCGCCCGACTTGTAGTAGAGGTAGATCAGGGCGATCAGCATCAGCAGGGAGCCGGCCAGCGTGTAGAGGAAGAACTTGAAGGCCGCATAGACGCGGCGCGGCCCGCCCCAGACGCCGATGATCAGGTACATCGGGATCAGCGTCGCCTCGAAGAAGACGTAGAAGAGCAGCCCGTCCATGGCGCAGAACACGCCGACGAGCAGGCCCGACAGGATCAGGAAGGCGCCCATGTACTGGTGCACGCGCTCCTCGATGACCTTCCAGGCGGAGACGACGACGATCACGGTGATGAACGCCGTCAGGAGGACGAACCAGACCGACAAGCCGTCGACCCCGAGCGTGTACCAGACGTTGAAGCGCGCGATCCAGGCGTGCTTCTCGGAGAACTGCATCGCCGCGGTGGCGAGATTGAAGCCGGTGACGAGCGGGATCGTGACGACGAAACTCGCAACCGCGGCGATGAGGGCCGCCCAGCGCACCGCATCGGCGCGATCGTCTCGGCCGAAGGCGAGAAGCAGTACCCCGGAGAGGATGGGAAGCCAGATGGCGATGCTGAGAAGCGGCATGTTCTTGTTGTCGCCCGTCGGTCAACGACCGATCAGGTTGCCGAGGAAGGGCCAGAGCTGCCAGGTCATGAGGCCGATCACGCCGACGATCATCACCAGCGCGTACCAGTAGAGGTAGCCGCTCTGCAGGCGCCGGCTCAGCGCGGCGACGCCGCCTATGGTGCGCGCCGAGCCGTCGATGAGGATGCCGTCGATGACGCCGACGTCGCCGCCTTTCCAGAGTCCGGTGCCGAGCAGGCGTGCCGCACGCGCGAGCACGTTCTCGTTGAACCAGTCGAAGTAGTACTTGTTGTCCAGCACCCGATAGAGGAACGAGAAGCGGCGCTGGATCGCCGCCGGGATGTCGGGCCGGCGCAGGTAGAAGAACCAGGCGAGGACGACGCCGGCGAGCGCCAGCCAGAAGACCGGCGTGGTGAACGCGTGGAGCGCCATCGCCACCGGCCCATGGAAGTCGCGCGCCAGCGTCGCCATCGCCGGGTGGCGATCCGCGAGGACCGCGAGCGAGTCCTTGAAGAAGCCGCCGAAGAGCATCGGGCCGACCGTCAGGAAGCCGATCACGACCGAAGGAACGGCGAGCGCGATCAGCGGCAGCGTGACCACCGCCGGGGACTCGTGCGGCTCGACGGGCACGTCGTGCGCCGAGTGCTCGTCGTGCGCCGGCGGCGGGAAGGGCTTGTTGCGGAAGCGCTCCGGGCCGTGAAAGACCAGGAAGTACATGCGGAACGAATAGAAGGCGGTGACGAAGACGCCCAGCAGTACCGCCCAGTAGGCGATCGTCGAGGCAACCGGCAGGTTGCTCGAGTGGGCCGCCTCGATGATCAGATCCTTCGAATAGAACCCCGCGAAGAGCGGCGTCCCGATCAGCGCCAGCGAGCCGACCAGCGACGTGATCCACGTGATCGGCATGTACTTCCTCAGGCCACCCATGTTGCGGATGTCCTGGTCGTGGTGCATGCCGATGATCACCGAGCCGGCGGCAAGGAAGAGAAGCGCCTTGAAGAACGCGTGCGTCATCAGGTGGAACACCGCCACCGAGTACGCCGAGGCGCCGAGCGCGACCGTCATGTAGCCGAGCTGCGACAGTGTCGAGTAGGCGACGACGCGCTTGATGTCGTTCTGGACGATGCCGAGAAAACCCATGAAGAGCGCGGTGATCGCGCCGATCACGAGAACGAACGAGAGCGCGGTGTCCGAGAGCTCGAACAGCGGCGACATGCGCGCGACCATGAAAATGCCGGCCGTCACCATCGTCGCGGCGTGGATCAGCGCGGAGATCGGCGTCGGGCCCTCCATCGAGTCGGGCAGCCAGACGTGGAGCGGAAACTGGGCGCTCTTGCCCATCGCGCCGATGAAGAGGCAGATGCAGATGACGGTGATCAGGCGCCAGTCGCTCGCCGGGAACGGCAGCTGGGCCAGCTCGCCGCCGCGTGCGAACGCCTCGCGGTAGTCGAGCGTCCCGGCGAATGCGACGACGAGGCCGATGCCGAGGATGAAGCCGAAGTCGCCGACCCGGTTGACGATGAACGCCTTCATGTTCGCGAAGATCGCGGTCGGGCGGGTGAACCAGAAGCCGATCAGGAGGTAGGAAACCAGGCCGACCGCCTCCCAGCCGAAGAAGAGCTGGAGGAAGTTGTTGCTCATGACAAGCATGAGCATCGAGAACGTGAACAGCGAGATGTAGCTGAAGAAGCGCTGGTAGCCCGGGTCGTCGGCCATGTAGCCGATGGTGTAGACGTGGACCATCAGCGAGACGAAGGTGACGACGGCCATCATCATCGCGGTCAGACCGTCGACGAGGAAGCCGATCTCCATCTTCAGCGTGCCGACGCGCATCCACTCGTAGATCGTGGCGTTGAAGCGGGCACCGTCGACCGCGACTGCCCACAGCACCCAGGCCGAGATCAGGAACGAGACCAGCACGCCGAGGATCGTCACCGAGTGCGCGCCAGCGCGGCCGATCTGCTTGCCGAACAGGCCGGCGACGATGGCGCCGACCAGCGGCGCCATGGGAACGACGGTCAGGAGCGCGGGCGAGAGCGTGGTGGCCATCAGCGCGCGCCCGGCCGCCCGAAGGGCGCTGACGCCCCCTCGGGGGGCAGTGAACGAAGTGAGGCGCCATCGGGCATCGTCATTTTCAGCCCTTCAGCGTGTCGAGCTCGTCGACGGCTATCGTCGAGCGCGTTCGGAACAGCACGACCAGGATCGCCAGGCCGATGGCCGACTCGGCCGCGGCGACGGTGAGGATGAAGAACACGAACACCTGGCCCGCCATGTCGCCAAGGTAGTACGAGAAGGCGATGAAGTTCAGGTTGACGGCGAGCAGCATCAGCTCGATCGCCATCAGCAGCACGATCAGGTTCTTGCGGTTGAGGAAGATCCCGATCACCGACAGCGCGAACAGGATCGCGCCGACGGACAGGTAGTGGCCGAGGGTGACGGGGCCCAGGCTCATTCGTCGTCCTTCATCGGCGATCCCCGACCGGCTTGGCGGCGTCGCTGGCGACGTCGCGCGGGACGCCCTCGGGCTTCATCGAGACGATCCGGATCCGGTCGGCCTTTTTCGCCTTGATCTGCTCGGAAGGATCGATGTGCTTGGAGTCTTTCCGTGCACGCAGCGTCAGCGAGATGGCGGCGATGATCGCCACCAGCAGCAGCACGGCGGCGATCTGGAGCGGGTAGAGATAGCGCGTGTAGACCTCGATGCCGAGCACCTTGGTGTTGCCGAGCTTCAACGCGGCCGCCGACGTGGCCGGCGCGTCGGTGAGGCGGAACCCGGGCAGGAGCACGGCCGCCATCTCGAGCGCGATGACGACGCAGACGATCGCCGCGACCGGAAAGTGGCGCCAGAAGCCGGCCCGCAGCGAGCCGATGTCGACGTCGAGCATCATGACCACGAACAGGAACAGCACCATCACCGCGCCGACGTAGACGAGCACCAGCGCGATCGCCAGGAACTCGGCCCGCAGCAGGATCCAGACGCAGGCAGCGCTGAAGAAGGCGAGCACGAGGAAGAGCGCGGCGTAGACCGGGCTGCGCGCGGTGATGACGCGAAACGCCGCCAGCAGCAGCACGGCGGAGAACACGTAGAAGAGCGCGCTGTGGGTGTCCATGGTTCGGCAGGCGTGGCGCCTCGCCCGCCGGCCACCCGCAGGCGGCCGGCGCGGCGGTCAGCGGTATTTCGCGTCCGCCTCCTTCGCCGCGGCGATCTCTTTTTCGTAGCGGTCGCCGACGGCGAGCAGCATGTCCTTGGTGAAGTACAGGTCGCCGCGCTTCTCGCCGTGGTACTCGAGGATGTGCGTCTCGACGATCGAATCGACCGGGCAGCTCTCCTCGCAGAAGCCGCAGAAGATGCACTTGGTGAGGTCGATGTCGTAGCGCGTCGTGCGGCGCGAGCCGTCGTCGCGGAC
>JBDSLQ010000010.1:0-4448 GCA_039916285.1 Caldimonas sp. | reverse complement strand
CCGCGAGCACTTCGGCCGGATCTTCTTCAACCAGGCCAACATGAGCGCGCAGGGGATCGCCCAGATCGCCGTCGTCATGGGCTCGTGCACGGCCGGCGGCGCCTACGTGCCGGCGATGAGCGACGAGACGATCATCGTCAAGAACCAGGGCACGATCTTCCTCGGCGGCCCGCCGCTCGTGAAGGCGGCGATCGGCGAGGTCGTCAGCGCCGAGGAGCTCGGCGGTGGCGATGTCCACACGCGCCTTTCGGGCGTCGCCGATCACCTCGCCGACGACGACCGCCATGCGCTGGCGATCGCGCGCCGAATCGTCGCCAGCCTGAACCGCATCAAGCCGCAAACCGTCACGCACGAGGCGTGCGAGGAGCCGCTTTACGATGCCACGGAGATCTACGGCGTCATCCCGAACGACACCCGAAAGCCGTACGACGTTCGCGAAGTGATCGCGCGGATCGTCGACGGCTCGCGCCTCGACGAATTCAAGTCGCGCTACGGCGCGACGCTCGTGACCGGCTTCGCGCGCCTGTACGGGATGCCGATCGGCGTGATCGCCAACAACGGCATCCTGTTCTCGGAATCGGCGCAGAAGGGCGCCCACTTCATCGAGCTGTGCTGCGAGAGGCGCGTGCCGCTCCTGTTCCTGCAGAACATCACCGGCTTCATGGTCGGCAAGAAGGTCGAGAACGCCGGCATCGCGCGCGACGGCGCCAAGATGGTGACGGCGGTCGCGACCGCGCAGGTGCCCAAGCTCACCGTGCTCATCGGCGGCTCGTTCGGCGCCGGCAACTACGGCATGTGCGGGCGCGCCTACTCGCCGCGCTTCCTCTGGATGTGGCCGAACGCGCGCATCAGCGTCATGGGCGGCGAGCAGGCGTCGGCGGTGCTCGCGACCGTCAAGCGCGATGGCATCGAGTCGCGCGGCGGCAGCTGGTCGGCGGAAGAAGAGCTTGCCTTCAAGGCGCCGCTCCTCGAGCAGTACGAGCACCAGGGCCATCCGTACTACGCGAGCGCGCGGCTGTGGGACGACGGCGTGATCGATCCGGCCCAGACGCGCCGCGTCCTCGGCCTGTCCCTGGCGACGACGCTCAACGCGCCGATCCCGGCGACCAAGTTCGGCGTCTTCAGGATGTGATGGGGAAAGGTCGATGTTCACCAAGATCCTGATCGCGAACCGCGGCGAGATCGCCTGCCGCGTCATGAAGACGGCGCGCCGCATGGGGATCGCGACGGTCGCGGTCTATTCCGACGCCGACGCCGGCGCGCGCCACGTGCGCCTGGCCGACGAGGCCGTGCGCATCGGGCCGGCGCCGGCGCGCGAGTCGTACCTCGTCGGCGCCAACATCATCGCCGCCGCCAAGGCCACAGGCGCGCAGGCGATTCATCCCGGCTACGGCTTCCTTTCGGAGAACGACGCCTTCGCGGAGCAGTGCAGTGCCGAGGGCCTCGCCTTCATCGGCCCGCCCGCGTCGGCGATCCGGGCGATGGGGTCGAAGTCCGCCGCCAAGACGCTGATGTCCCAGGCGGGCGTCCCGCTCACGCCCGGCTACCACGGCGACGACCAGGATCAGTCGCTGCTGGCACGCGAGGCCGGCAAGATCGGCTTTCCGGTGCTGATCAAGGCGAGCGCCGGCGGCGGCGGCAAGGGCATGCGCCGGGTCGACCGGAGCGACGACTTCGCCGCCGCGCTCGCCTCGTGCCGGCGCGAGGCGAAGAGCGCGTTCGGCGACGACCGCGTCCTGGTCGAGCAGTACGTCCTGAAGCCGCGTCACATCGAGATCCAAGTGTTCGCCGACAGCCTCGGCCACTGCATCCACCTGTTCGAGCGCGACTGCTCGGTGCAGCGGCGCCACCAGAAGGTGCTCGAGGAAGCACCTGCGCCGGGGATGACAGCGGAGCGCCGAGCGGCGATGGGCCAGGCCGCGGTCGAGGCCGCCAAGGCGGTCGGCTACGTGGGCGCCGGCACGGTCGAGTTCATCGCCCATCCCGACGGCCGCTTCTACTTCATGGAGATGAACACGCGGCTCCAGGTCGAGCACCCGGTGACCGAGATGATCACCGGCCTCGACCTGGTCGAGTGGCAGCTTCGCGTGGCCGCGGGCGAGCCGTTGCCGAAGACTCAGGCCGAGCTCGCCATCGCGGGCCACGCGATCGAGGCGCGCATCTACGCCGAGGACCCGGACAAGGGCTTCCTGCCTTCGACCGGCCGGCTCGTCCACCTCGCGCCGCCGGCCGAGACCGTGTCGGTGCGCGTCGACACCGGCGTCGAGGAAGGCGACGCGATCACGCCGTTCTACGACCCGATGATCGCCAAGCTGATCGTTCGCGCGCCCGACCGTGCCGGGGCGCTGGTGCGCATGCAGGATGCGCTGGCGCAATACCGGATCGTCGGCGTCGCCAACAACGTCGAGTTTCTCGGCCGGCTGGTCGCCAGCGATTCGTTCGTCCGCGCCGACCTCGACACCGCGCTGATCGAGCGCGAGCACGCGGCGCTGTTTCCGGCGCCTTGCTTGCCGCCCGGCGAGGCCTGGCTGCTTGCCGCGCTTGCTGAGGTCGCGCGGGACGCGGCAGCGTCGCGGCAGCAAGCGAAACGCGCCGCCGACCCGGGATCGCCCTGGCGGGCGCTCGACGGCTGGCGCCTGAACGGCAGCGCCGTCCGCCGGCTCGGCTTCCGCCATGCCGAGACGATGCGCGAGGTGGACGTCGGCGCCGGCCCGAACGGTGTCTGGGCGCTGTCGCTCGACGGCGCAACGGTCGCCGCCACGGCGACGCTTGGCGAGGATGGGTCGCTGACCGCGACGCTCGGCGAGCGGCGTCTGATTTCCACGGTCGTCGCTCAGGGCGATCGGCGTCACGTCTTCGTCGCTGGCCGGGCCCACGTGCTCACACTCGTCGATCTGCTCGGCATCGCCGGCGCCGAGCACGACGAGGAGGGCGCCGGCCTGCTCGCGCCGATGCCGGGCAAGGTCATCGCCCTGCTCGCCAAGCCGGGCGCCGCCGTCGAGAAGGGATCGCCACTCCTGGTTCTCGAAGCGATGAAGATGGAGCACACGATCAGCGCGCCACGCGCCGGCATCGTTAAGGGTTTTCGCTATGCGGCGGGAGACCAGGTCGCCGAAGGCGCCGAGCTGGTCGAACTCGATTCGCCCGGAACCGATCCTCATCAAAGTGAAGGATCACCCCCCGTTTGATGGGGTTGTGGGGGGGCGGGCAAAGCCGTTCAATCCTTCCCTCACTGGAGGAGTCACAACATGTTCGCTTCGCAACCATACGCGGCGTCTTCGACGCCGCGCCGGGCCACCGCTTTTGTCACCGCCTTGGCGCTCGTCGCCCTCGTTTCGTGCGGCGGCGACGACTACAACGGTACGGCGGCGGTGGTGCCGCCCGCAGGTGGCGGCGGCGGCGGCGGCGTGACCGGCATAGCCTATCTCGGGCCGATCGTCGGCGCGACGGCGAGCCTCTTCAATGTGAGCCCGAACGGTGCCAACAACGGCGCGGCGGTCGAGACCGTCACCACCACCGCCGCCGGTTTCAGCTTCACCAATGCGATCACCGGCCCGACGCGGATCTGCGTCAGTGGCGGCACCTACCTCGACGAGGCGACCAACGCCACCCAGACCAACACACTGACGTTGTGCGCCCTCGTCGGCGGCGCCGCCACCCAGGTCTTCATCACGCCGATGAGCAGCTTCGTCGACGAGATCGTCAAGGCTCAGCTCAAGCTCATTCCGGCACCCACCGCCGCCGACTTCACGGCTTCACTGACGGCGGCCAACGACCTCGTCAAGTCGGTCTACAACGTCGCCACGCCGGTCGACACGCTGAATCCCCTCTTCGACAAGACCGAGGCGACCCTCCATCCGGACCAGTACAAGCTCGGCGCCGTGCTTGGCGCGTACTCGCAGCTGATCGTCGATTACCTCGCCCGCTGCGGCGGCGACCGCCACGAGGTGTTGCGCGCGCTGCTCACCGACATCGGCGACAAGATCTTCGACGGCAAGACCATCGACGCCGCTGGTGGCGTCCTGACCGTGCAGTACACCTGCAACGGAACCGCCGTCAACCTGCCGCTCGGCGCCGGCACTGCCGACGTCGTCACCGCCCTCACGGAGTTCGCCAACACGACCCAGGGCCTGGCGATGGAGCTCAACGTCAACCGCACCATCATCGACACGGTCAAGGCGAACATCATCGGCGGCGCCGCGGCGCCGGCGGCGATCAAGACGCTGCCGAGCCAGGGCCTGATCGCGATCGACACGATCCGCAACATCGGCTACGTGCCGATCTACACGCACGACGCGGGCGGCAACGGCCAGATCGCGGTGGTCGACCTCAACATCGGCGTCGCCAATCCGATCATCACGCTGGTCTCGCTGCCGGGCACCTCGACGGCGATCGCGTCGAACTTCTTCGCCGACAACGGGCGCGTCTACGTGCTCGCGGCGAACGGC
>JBDSLQ010000009.1:0-5803 GCA_039916285.1 Caldimonas sp. | reverse complement strand
TGGGTCTGGAAATTCACGGCCCGGCCGGGAACGACGGTCGAGATCGCGTGCTTGTAGACCATCTGCGTCACGGTGTTGCGCAGCAGGACGACGTACTGGTCGAACGACTCGATGTGTCCCTGCAGCTTGATCCCGTTGACGAGGTAGATCGAAACCGGAACGTGCTCCTTGCGCAGCAGGTTCAGGAAGGGGTCTTGTAGTAGCTGCCCTTTGTTGCTCACGTTCGTGCTCCGTGATGTGTTCTGGAGCGGGAAACCTTAACACAGGGATTACGAGCAATGCCGCGTAAGGCCATGCATCAGCGGCCCTTGTCGCGGCCGCCGCGGCCGCCGCGGTCGTTTTCCACGAACGGATTCTTCGACGAACGCATCTCGATCCTGAGCGGCGTGCCGGTGAGCTTGAAATGGGCCCGGAAGCGCCCTTCCAGGAAGCGCTTGTAAGCATCCGTCACGTGCTCGAGCGAGTTGCCGTGGATGACGATCAGCGGTGGCTTCATCCCGCCCTGGTGCGCGTAGCGCAGCTTCGGGCGGAAGGCGCCGGCGCGTTTAGGGGTCTGGTGCAGCACCGCGTCCTGAAGCAGGCGCGTCAATACCGGCGTCGGCATCCTGCGCGTCGCCGAGGCGTGCGCGTCGGCAATCGCCGTCCAGACCGGGCCGAAGCCCTGGCGCTTCTTCGCCGAGATGTTGAGCACCGGCGCGAACTTCAGGAACGGCAGCCGCTGCTCGATCGAGCGCTGCAGCGTTTCCTTCGCGTAGGTGTCGACGGCGTCCCACTTGTTGACGGCGACGACGACGGCACGGCCGCTCTCGAGGATGTATCCGGCGATGTGCGCGTCCTGGTCGGTGACGCCCTGGGTGGCGTCGAGGAGGAGCAGGACGACGTCGGCCTCGGCGATCGCCTGCAGCGTCTTGACGACAGAGAACTTCTCGACCGCTTCGAACACCTTGCCGCGCCGGCGCAGGCCTGCCGTGTCGATGAGGTCGAAGCGGCGCCCGCCGCGCTCGAACGGCACGACGATGGCGTCGCGCGTCGTCCCCGGCTGGTCGAAGGCGACCAGCCGCTCCTCCCCGAGCCAGGCGTTGATCAGCGTCGACTTGCCGACATTGGGCCGGCCCGCGACCGCGAGGCGGATCGGCGCGTCGGCGTCGATCTGCTCGCTCGAGCGCTCGCCCTCCTCGTCGGGATCTGCCGGCAGCGGCTGGCCCAGCGCGGCCTCGAGCGCCGCCTCGGCGAGCGAGACGACGCCCTGCCCGTGCGCCGCCGAGACCGGGTGCGGCGCGCCGAGGCCGAGCTCGTAGAACTCGCCCAGCAACGGCGACTCCGGCATGCCCTCGGCCTTGTTTGCCGCGAGGACGACGCGCTTGCCTGCCGTGCGCAAGTAGCGGGCGATATCGTGGTCATGCGCCGAGGCGCCGGCACGGACGTCGACGACGAAGACCACGGCGTCGGCCTCGGCGACCGCCTGCTCGGCCTGGCGCGCCATCTCCTTGACGATGCCGGTGGGGTTCTCGGGCTCGAAGCCGCCGGTGTCGATGACGATGAACTCGTGGCCGCCGACGTTCGCGTCACCGTAGTGGCGGTCGCGCGTCAGGCCGGCGAAGTCGGCGACGATGGCGTCGCGCGTCTTCGTCAGCCGATTGAAGAGCGTCGACTTGCCGACGTTGGGTCGGCCAACGAGGGCGATCACCGGTTTCATCGTCGTGGCCTCGTCGCTGCCACCGGAGTGGATCAGGCGGGACGGAACGCGAATACGCCGCCGCCGCGGGTGACGACGACGAGCACGCCGCCGACGCTGACCGGCGGCACCGTGATCGCGCCGCCGTCGGTGGGCACGCGCGCCTGCGATTCGCCCTTGGCGCGCGAGAACCAGTGCAGCGTGCCGTTGGAGTCGCCGTAGACGACCGAGGTGCCGACCGCCGCCGGCGCGCCGACGCCGCGGTGCATCAGCGCCTCCGAGGTCCAGGCGACGTCGCCGGTCGCGGTGCGCCACGCGCTCAGTCGGTCCGATGCATCGGCGCCGAAGAGCAGTTGGGCATCGCCGGCGATGGCATCCGTGCCGCCGACGGCCTTGGTCCAGGCGACGCTCCCGAGCTGCGCGTCGACGCAGCCGACCGCGGCCTGGAACGAACGAGCGCACAACAGGTCGCCGCTGCGAACGACCGGACCGACCAGGTCGGCGAGGCGCTCGACCTCGTTGGCGCCGCGCGGCGAGCCGACCTGCACTTCCCAGCGGATCGACGAGGAGATCGGGTCGATGCCGGCCATGCGCGGCCCCTGGCCGACGACGAGCGTGTTCCTGAAGGCGGCGACGACGCCCGTCTGCGACAGCGTCAGCGCGTCGCCGGGGCGCTGCACCTGCCAGAGCTTGATGCCGTCGCTGGCGTCGAAGGCCTGGACCGTGCGGTCGACGCCGAGGACGAAGATGCGGCCGCCCGCCACCAGGGGCGCCGTCGCGACGCGCACGCCGACGACCTTCTTCCATTTCACCCGGCCACCTTCGAGGGCGATCAGCTCGCCGTCGCGCGTGACCACCGCCGCGGTCGTGCCGTCGCTGCCGACACCGGCGGAGAGCTTGGCGCCGACGTTGACGCGCCACACCGCGCGGCCGGTGTCGGCATCGAGAGCGACGACGTCGCCGTCGCCGCCGGCCATCGTCAGGACGTTGCCGTTGACTGCGACGGTGAGGGGAAACTGGACCCCGCCGATGCTCTGGTTCCAGACCGGCCGCACCGTGATCGGCGCGACGATCGGCTCCAGTTCCTTGGGCTTGGGCTTCTCGGCGCCGAAGATCGAACTGAACACGGAACAGCCGGCGAGCAGGCTGGCGGCGGCAGCGGCGGCCAGCGCCGGTCCGGCGCGCGTGCGCGCCGCGCGGGATTGCAGCGAACCGCTCATTTGACCGCCTCGACGCCGCTGGCCGACCCCGCCACCGGCTGCACGCCGAGCAGGTTCAACTTGGCCTCGACGATGCGACGGTAGTCGAGCTTGGGATCCATCGCCGTCCACGCCTTGAGGTATGCGGCCTGCGCTTCCGCGCTCTTGCCTTGCGTCAGCAGGATGTCGCCGCGCCGGTCGGCGGCGAGTGCCGTGAATTCCGGCCCGCCTTCGACGCCTTCGAGCTGCTTGAGCGCCTCCTCGTACTTCTTGGTGTCGAGAAGGAGGCCGGCCAGGCGCAGGCGCGCGATCGAGCGGTACTCTTCTTCGCTCGCCTTGTCGGCGACCCAGGTCAGGCTGGCAATGGAAGCGTCGTACTGCGCCTTCTCTGCGGCAACGCGCGCCGCGATCAGGCCGCCCTGCTGCGTGAAGGCCGCGCGCGGATAGCGCTCCTTCATGTCGGCGAAGATCCGCGTCGCCCGGTCGCTGTCGCCTTCCTGCGCGGCACGATCGAGCTCATCGTAGAGCGAGCCGGCCTTCGCGCCCTGGTCGCGCTGGTACAGGCTCCAGCCGTTCCACGCCGCATAGCCGCCAAGCAGCAACACGAGCACCCAGGTGATGAGGTTGCCGTACTGCTTCCAGAACGCCTTCAGCTGGTCGAGCTGTTCCTGCTCTTCGAGATCGAGATGAGTGGCCATGGGAAATGCATAGACGCTCGACGCGACGAGCGGAAGCGGGGCAAACCGGAGATTATGCGGCGAGGGTCACGGCCCACGCGGCGGCGTCGGCGAGCCGCAGCGAGCGTTGCGGCGCGGCGGCGTCGCGCAGCGCCTTCACCGTCACCTCGCCGCGCGCCAGCTCGTCGGCTCCGAAGACGAGGGCGTAGCGCGCGCCGCTGGCGTCGGCCTTCTTGAACTGCGACTTCATGCTGCCCGCGCCGTCGCCGGCGCCGCCGTGCAGTTGCACCGACAGACCTGCCGCGCGCAGCGACTCGCAGGTCGTCATGGCTGCCTGCAGTGCCTCGGGCCCGGGGACGATGGCGTAGGCGTCGAGCGGCGGCGCCGGCATCGCGACGCCGACCGCGTCGAGCAGCAGCAGCATGCGTTCGATGCCCATGCCCCAGCCGACGGCAGGCGTGCGCTTGCCGCCGAGCTGCTCGAACAAGCCGTCGTAGCGGCCGCCGCCGCAGACGGTGCCCTGCGCGCCAAGGCGGTCGGTGACCCACTCGAAGACGGTGAGGTTGTAGTAGTCGAGACCGCGCACCATACGCGGATTGACGAGGTAGTCGAGCCCCGCCGCGTCGAGCACGCCGCGCACGACAGCGAAGTGGGCGAGCGAGTCGGCGCCGAGGAAATCC
This sequence comes from Caldimonas sp., assembly GCA_039916285.1. Lineage (GTDB taxonomy): Bacteria > Pseudomonadota > Gammaproteobacteria > Burkholderiales > Burkholderiaceae_C > Schlegelella_A. The sequence continues at coordinate 1,572 of JBDSLQ010000009.1, read as the reverse complement.
ATCAGCCGCGGCGCGCCGTCGGCAATCGCCTGCATCGCCGGGTTCTTGCTGTCGAGGATGCGCAGCGGATTGCTGTGCAGGCGACGGCGCGAATCCTCGTCGAGCGCGTCGGCGTGCCGCTCGAGATAGGCGATCAACGCGGCACGGTGGGCGCTGCGTTCGCTCGGCTGGCCGAGACTGTTGAGCTCGAGGCGGACGTCCGGGCCGACGGCGAGGCCGAGATCCTGCAGCAGCGCGCGGCACATCAGGATCTGCTCGGCATCGACGTCGGGGCCCGAATGGCCGAGCGCTTCGACGTCGATCTGGTGGAACTGGCGGTAGCGGCCCCTCTGCGGCCGCTCGTGACGGAACAAGACCACCTCACTCCACAGGCGGAGGGGCCCGTTGTACAGCGCGTTGTGCTCGATCATCGCGCGCACGATGCCTGCCGTCGCCTCCGGGCGCAGCGTCAGGCGGTCGCCGTTCATGGCGTCCGCGAAGGAGTACATCTCCTTCTCGACGATGTCGGTCACCTCGCCGAGGCCGCGCACGAACAACGCCGTCGGCTCGACGACCGGGGTGCGCACGTTGACGTAGGCATAGCGCCGCATCAGCGCGCGCACCTTGTCCTCGAACCACTCCCAGCGCGCCGATTCGGGCGGCAGGATGTCGTTCATGCCCTTGACCGAGCGCAATGCATCGCTCATGGGAGAAACCTCTCGGCGAAGCGTCGGCGCCGCCGCCGGGCCGCCCCAAGGCGGCGCCCGCCCCCTCGGGGGGCGCCGAAGGCGCCATCGAGCCTCATCTCGCGAATCGCTTCTCGATGTAGTTCTCGACCAGGGCGTGGAACTCGTTGGCGATGTTGTCGCCGCGCAAAGTCAGCGCCTTCACGCCGTCAATGAAGACCGGCGCCGCCGGCGCTTCGCCGGTGCCGGGCAGGCTAATGCCGATGTCGGCATGCTTGCTCTCGCCCGGGCCGTTGACGATGCAGCCCATGACCGCGACCTTCATCTTCTCGACGCCGGGATAGCGCGTTTTCCAGACCGGCATCTGCGCGCGCAGGTAGTCGTCGATCTGCTTGGCGAGCTCCTGGAAGGTGGTGCTCGTCGTCCGCCCGCAGCCGGGACAGGCCGTGACGCTCGGATTGAACGAGCGCAGGCCGAGCGATTGCAGGATCTCGAGGGCGATGACCACTTCCTGCGTGCGCGCCTCGCCCGGCTGCGGCGTGAGCGAGACGCGGATGGTGTCGCCGATGCCCTCCTGGAGCAGCACCGCCAGCGCCGCCGTCGAGGCGACCGTGCCCTTGGTGCCCATGCCCGCTTCGGTCAGGCCGAGATGAAGCGGGTAATCGCAGCGATGCGCAAGCGCGCGGTAGACGCTGATGAGGTCCTGGACGCCCGACATCTTGCACGACAGGATGATCTGCTCCGGCGCCAGGCCGATCGCCTCGGCGCGGCGCGCCGATTCGAGCGCCGACATGATGATCGCGCGGTACATGATCTGCTGCGGCGCCTGCGGCTCGGCGAGGCGCGCGTTCTCGTCCATCAGCTCGGTCAGGAGCTCCTGGTCGAGGCTGCCCCAGTTGACGCCGAT
>JBDSLQ010000008.1:0-3821 GCA_039916285.1 Caldimonas sp. | reverse complement strand
TGCCGGTCGCGGTGCAGGCGGTGCTCGCCCTCGAGCCGCAGATCATCGCCTGGAGCGAGGAGTTCGCGTCGAAGGAGAACGCGCTCTTCCTCGGCCGCGGCATGCACTACCCGGTCGCGCTCGAGGGGGCGCTGAAGCTGAAGGAAATCAGCTACATCCACGCCGAGGCCTACCCGGCGGGCGAGCTGAAGCACGGGCCACTCGCGCTCGTCACCTCGCAGATGCCGGTGGTGGCGATCGCGCCCAACGACGCCCTGGTCGAGAAGCTCGAGAGCAACCTGCACGAGGTCCGCGCCCGAGGCGGCGAGCTGTTCGTCTTCGCCGACAACGACACGCGCATCCGCTCCGGGGAAGGGGTTCGCGTCATCCGCATGCCCGAGCATTACGGCGCGCTGTCGCCGATCCTGCACGTGGTGCCGCTGCAGCTGCTCGCGTACCACACGGCGGTCGCGCGCGGCACCGACGTCGACAAGCCGCGCAACCTCGCAAAGAGCGTCACCGTCGAATGACGCGGCGCTGAGCCGTTCCACCGCCGGGAGGTCAATGAGCGCGCCCGCGTTGCCGCGTGCGCGCGCCTGGTCCGGGGTGGGTGGAAGGCGATCGGTCCCGCCCGGTAGGCCGTCGGGAAATCACGGGTCGCGTCGCCTGCCGGCGATGCGGGCGGTGCTAGTCTCGCGTCGTGTCGTCGCGGCTGCTTCGTTCCTGGCGAATCCTGGTCCTGGCCTGGGCGGTGCTGCTCGCGCCGCAGGTGTCGATGGTCCACGCGCTGTCGCACAGCCTGCCCGGCAGCGCGCCGCATTCGGGCGAGAGCGACAAGCGCAAGCAGGCGCCGGCCAAGGTGTGCGAGACCTGCGTCGCCCTGTCCCAGCTCGGTACGGCGCTGCCGTCGAGCTTCCACTCGCTCGTGCCCGAGGCGTCGCCGCCGTTTCACGACGGCCTGACGCCGATCGCCGCCGCAGTGCGGCGCGCGAGCGCGTATCAGGCGCGCGGCCCTCCCTCCCGCTGAGCTGACCCGCGGTCCCGTCCGGGACACGTGACGAGCGCCTGCGAGCGCACGTCTTTCGCGTCATCTCGTCAGGAGCATTTCCATGTCCGTGCCACGAACGGCCGTCGCTGCATTGAGCGCCGGCATCCTCGGCCTGTCGTTCTGCCCGCCGGCCACCGCCGCCGATCCCGGCCAGCTCGAGCAGGTGAAAAGCCAGCTCGCCGAAATGCGCCAAGCCTACGAGGCCCGGCTGCAGGCGCTCGAGAAGCGCATCGCCGAGCTGCAGCAAGCGCAGACGGCGCCGCCGCCACCGGTCGCCGTGTCGCCGAGCACGCCCTCGTCGCCCACCTCCTTCAACCCGGCGGTCTCGCTGACCCTCGCCGGCAGCTACGCCAACCTGTCGCGCAACCCCGACGCCTACCGGCTGCAGGGCTTCGTTCCCACCGGCGGCGAAGTCGGGCCGGGCCGACGTGGTTTCGGCATCGGCGAGTCCGAGCTCGGCATCAGCGCCAGCATCGACACGACGTTCTCCGGGCAGCTCACGGCATCGTTCGGCGCCGACAACGAGGTCGGCGTCGAGGAAGCGTGGTTCCAGGGCGCCGGCATCCTCCCTGGCGGCAACCTGCGCGTCGGCCGCTTCCTCTCCGGCATCGGCTACCTCAACGAGCGCCACGCGCACACCTGGGACTTCATCGACGCGCCGCTCGTGCACCAGGCATTCTTCGGCGGGCCGATCAGGACCGACGGCCTGCAGCTGCGCTGGGTTGCGCCGGCCGACCGCTTCGTCGAGATCGGTGCCGAGCTCGGCGCCGGGTCGTCGTTTCCCAGCAGCGGCGGCGCCCGCAACGGCATCGGCGCGACGACCCTGTTCGCCCACGTCGGCGACGACCTGGGCGCGAGCGCGAGCTGGCGCGTCGGCGTCTCGCTGCTCGCCCACCGCGCCGACGACCGCAGCTACGACGACATCAACGGCGCCGGCATTCCGGTCACCAACAGCTTCAGCGGCCGGACCTGGACCTGGGGCTTCGACGGGATCTACAAGTGGGCGCCCGACGGCAACGCGCGCCGGCGCAGCTTCACCCTGCAAGGCGAGTTCTTCCAGCGCCGCGAGCGCGGCACCTTGAGCCACGACACGCTCGCCGCGGCCGGCGCAACTTCGAGCGGCGACTACCGCGCGACGCAGAACGGCTGGTACCTGCAGGCGGTCTATCAGTTCATGCCGATGTGGCGCGTCGGCGCACGCTACGACCGCCTCGATTCCGGCTCGCCGCTCATCGGCCAGGTTGCCGGCGGCGGCCTGAGCGCGGCCGATTTCCCGATCCTGCAGGGCGCGCGGCCGTCGCGGACATCGGTGATGGTCGACTACTCGCCCTCCGAGTTCAGCCGCTTCCGGCTCCAGCTCGGCGCCGACCGCAGCAACCCGGATGCGACCGACCGCCAGGTCTTCCTGCAATACATCATGAGCCTCGGTGCTCACGGTGCGCACAGGTTCTAGGAGCACGCCATGTCGTCGTTCTTTAAGGGATTGCTGGCCGCCGCCGCCCTCGCGGTCCTTCCGGCGCACGCCGCGCTCAACGTCGTCGCCTGCGAGCCGGAATGGGCCGCTCTGGTCAAGGAGCTGGGCGCCGACAAGGTCGCCGTCTCGTCGACGACGACGGCGCTGCAGGACCCGCATCGCATCGAAGCCCGGCCGAGCCTGATCGCGCGCATGAGGAACGCCGACCTGCTCGTCTGCACCGGCATGGAGCTCGAGATCGGCTGGCTGCCGCTCCTGATCCAGCAGTCGGGCAATGCGCGCCTCGCCGCCGGCGCGCCGGCGTATTTCGAGGCCGGGCGCTTCGTCGTGCCGCTTGAGGTGCCGGGTCGGGTGGACCGCAGCGAGGGGGACGTCCACGCCGGCGGCAATCCGCACATCCACCTCGACCCGCGCAATGTCGCCCGCGTCGCGACCGCGCTGGCCGGGCGGCTTGCCCAGGTCGACGCCGCCAACGCGGCGACATACCAGCAGCGCCTGGCGTCTTTCTCCGCGCGCTGGAGCGAGGCGATCCGCAAGTGGGAAGAGCAGGCGAGGCCATTGCGCGGCCTGCCGGTGGTCGCCCACCACAAGAACATGACCTACCTCTGGAGCTGGCTCGGCGTGCACGAGCTCGCGACCTTGCAGCCCAAGCCCGGCGTCGAGCCGAGCGGCGGCTACCTCGCCACCTTGAGCGCGCGGCTCGCGCAGCAGCCGGCGAAGATGGTCGTTCGCGGCGCCTACGAGGATCCGCGCGCGTCGCAATGGCTGTCGGAGCACGCCCGCATCCCGGCCGTCGCCTTGCCGTTCACCGTCGGCGGCAACGACAAGGCGGGCGACCTGTTCGGCCTGTTCGACAGCACCCTCGAGCTGCTGCTGGGAGCCGGAGCGGCGAAGTGAGCTGGTCGGCGGTCGACGCGTCGATTCTGCTGCCGGCGTTTCTCGCCGGCCTGGTGGTGCTGGCGACGCACGTCCCGCTCGGCATCCACGTGCTGAGGAGAGGCATCGTCTTCATCGACCTGGCGATCGCGCAGATCGCCGGCCTGGGCGTCTTCGTCGCCAGCCTGGCCGACAGCCCGCCCGGCGGCTGGCAGGTGCAGGTCGCCGCCGCGCTGGCGGCGCTCGCCGGCTCGCTGCTGCTGACCTGGACCGAGCGCAAGTGGCCCGACGTGCAGGAAGCGCAGATCGGCGTCGTCTTCGTGCTCGCCGCGACCGGCGGCGTCCTGCTGCTCGCCGGGAACCCGCACGGTGGGGAGTCCCTGCGCGACCTGCTCGCCGGCCAGATCATCTGGGTCGGCTACCGCCAGCTGCTCGTGCAGCTCG
>JBDSLQ010000007.1:0-9544 GCA_039916285.1 Caldimonas sp. | reverse complement strand
GCCCAGTCAGGCCTGCCAGACGCCGTAGCCGGCTTCGCGCAAAGCGATGCCCAGCTCGACCTCCATGTCGCGCGCGGCGTCGTAGGGCATCGGGTTGTAGACCTCGTAGAGCGCCGGCAGCAGGCGCACGCCGTACTCGCGGACGAAGCGGTTGGCCTGGATGCCGGCCATGTGCCGGTCGAAGCGACGGTCCGGATCGAGCCCCGTCATGCCGACGTAGACGAAGGGCTGGCCGAGGCGGTAGTCGGGGTTGGCGCGGCGAAATCCCGCCACGTTCCAGACCTGGTCCGCGAGCTCGACGACGTAGACGCTGTAGTGGTGCGAGCGCGGCCGCCGTGCCGCTGCGTTCATCGCCGGCCGACGCTCAGGCGCAGGGAACGATCTTGAATTCGACCCGGCGATCGAGGACGTCGAAGCCGTTGTCGGTGCCGCTGCCGACGATGTTCTCGCGAAAGCCCATTCCTTCGGCACGCGTTCGCTCGCCCAGCTCGGACGCTTCGAGAGCGAGGCGCTGGCGGACGTACTGTGCCCGCTTCAGCGAGAGCGCATCGTTGATCGGGCCGGGGCCGCTGCGGCTGGTGTGGCCGACGATGGCGACGCAGCTCTTCGTGGCGACCGCCTCGCGCGCGATCTGGCGCAGCCACATGGCGTACGCGCCGCTGATCTTCGGGTCGGACCAGAAGTCGACGCTGCCCGGGTTGAAGAGGAACTTGACGCCGAGCTCGTTGTAGGCGATGCCGAGCGCGACGATGCGGCCGAAGGCCTGCTCGGCCTCGGGCAGCCGGCCGAGCTTCATGTTGGTCAGGTAGATGCCGCTCTGCGCGCGCAGCTGCTCGCCCTGTGGCGTCGACAGCGCGGCGCGGTAGGTGCCGAGCGCATCCTGGTATTTCTCGGCGTTGTAGAGCGAGGTCGCTTCGTTGATCACGCTCGCCGCGCCGATCCGCTCCAGGTAGTAGCTGTCGCCGCGCTGGCCGACCGAGGTCGCCGCCGTCTTCGCGTAGCCGTCGGCGACCTTGTCGCGGATCAGCACCGGGCTGTCGCGGTAGTAGCGCGACGGCGTGCTGTCGAGGTTTTCCTCGAGCGCCAGCGTCGATGCCTGGGCGACGACGAGGCCGGTCTTGAGGTCGACGAGGGCCAGGCTCAAGCGAACCGACGGCTTGGCGATCGGCGCCGTCGGCACCTTCGACATCGTTCCCGTGAGCAGGTACTGGGCGCGCGCCAGGTTGGCGGCCTGAAACGGCAGGAACTGGAACTGCGGATAGAGATTGCCGATGCGCTGGGTGACGCGCCGCTCGAACAGCGCCGTCGTCTCGGTCTGCTGGCCGGTGATCGTGTCGAGCATCGGATCGATCGTGACGATGCGCTTGGGCATCTTCGGGTCGGGCTTGGCCAGCTTGGCTTCGATGCGCGCGAGGAACACCGGCAGCTTGCCGGTCTGGGCGACCAGGTTGTCGGTTGCGTCGGCGAGCGCTTTCTCGAAAGTCTGCGGCTCCGACGAAGAGCAGGCGCCGAGCAGGAGAGACAGCGCGACGGCGAGCGCAACCCAGGGAGCGGCGACGGCGCGTGCCCAGCGGTCGGGCGTGCCGCTCATTTGCATTCCCGCTTGAAGAAATCGGTTTCCGCCGGGGTGATCTTTTCGAGCGATGCCTTTTGCAGGATCTCGGTGCAGCGCGCCTGGCGCTCGGCGGCTGTCAGCGGGGCCGGCGGCGCCGCTATTGCGATTCGGGCCTGCGCAGGCGCCGTTGTCGCCACCGGTTTCGGCGCCGACAGCGCAGCCGCAGCCGTTGCCGACGGGGTCGCTGGCGGTGTCGTCGCCGGCTTGGGGAGCACCGCGGGCGCCGGCGCCGGCCGGGTGATCGCCGGGGTGGTGGCGGCGCCGGCGGTCGGGACGACCGCCGCCGGTGGCACGACGGTGCGCGTCGCTGCCGCCGAGGCGGCCGACGCGGGCGTCCGGTTGGCGGTTCGGGTCGCGAGCTGGAGAACGAGCGCGGCAATGCCGATCAGGGCGAAGGTACCGGCGACGATGCCGTAAAGCGCGCGCTTGCCGAGCACGCGCGCCCGGGCCGTCTTCATCCACGAGGGCACGGTGCGGTCGGCGTCGCGGGTCGCGCGCGACGCCGGCGGGGCCGGGCGCGGCGGCCGGGTCTCGGCGGCGGCCGACTGCCCCGTCGGCTGCGCCGGCTGCGCGGCCGCTTCGGCAGCCGCGGCCGCGGCTAGAAGCGGCCGGTCAGGGACGGTGATCTCACGATCGTTCGCGGCGGCGCCGGCAAATGGCTCCTGCATCAGGTCGGGGCGCGGCGCGAGCGAGACTGCTTCCGGCGCTTCGATGTCGCCCATCAAAGCGCGGAACTCGGCGTGATCGACCGGGCGCTGCTTCGGCTGCACCGCCATCGCCGCGTCGATCGCGGTGAGGAAACGGGCGCTGTACAAACCTGCGGCAACGGTCGCCAGCGGCCGGACCCGATCGGTGGCGAGCCGGTCTGCCGCGGGCGCCGGCTCGCTGCCCGTGATCGCGGTGTAGATCACGGCTGCCAGCGCGTACAGGTCGGTCCACGGCCCGCGCGTGGTCGCCGCTTCGCTGCCGTATTGCTCGATCGCGGCGAAGCCGGCCTTCAGCGCCGCGGCCGGCGTGTGGTTCATGCCTTCGATCGCATGCGCCGACGCCGCGAAACCGAGCAGGACCGGGCCGAACGGCGTCAGCAGAATTTCATCGGGACCGATGTTCTGGTGGAATGCCGCGCCTTCGTGGAGAAGCGTGACGGCGTTGAGGATCGGCTTGAGCCAGGTGCGCAGCTCGGCCTCGCTGGGAACGTGGCCGAGCTCGGCGAGCGCCGTCTTCAGGGTCGGTCCCTCGTAGTACGGCATCGCCATGTAGCCGGTGCCGTTGTCCTCCCAGAAACGATAGACCTTGACCAGCGAGGGATGATCGAAGCGGGCGAGCAGGCGCGCTTCGTTGATGAACCCGGTGAGGCCGGCGCGGACGGGCTCGCGATGACGGTCGGCGGCGACGATGACGCTCGTCGAGCCCTGGACGCGCCCGACCATCGTTGCCGGCATGTACTCCTTGACCGCGACCTTGCGCTGCAGCGCGTGGTCCCAGGCGAGGTAGACGACGCTGCAGGCCCCTTCGCCGATCAGCCCCTTGATCTCGTACTCGCGCAGCCGTGTGCCGACCGGCAGGGTGTGCGCGGGCATCGCCGCCAGCGCGGCGCGGACGGTCTCGACTTCGGGAAACGGGGTCATCGTGATCAAACGGCTCCTGCCTTTGGCATCGGCGCGGGGCCTTCGCCAGGGCGACCGCTGCCGCGCGCAAGGCGGCGTAAAGCGGGCCCGGCATTGTCGCGCGCAGGACCGTCAACGATCGTCTGCGCGACGCTGCAGGCGGCCCAACAAAATCACGCCGTCACGGCGCTCGACGCCCGTTCGTGCAGCGCTTCTCAACCGGTGGCGGGGGCGCGGGGCGCCGGAACATGCCGTAGCCCTCCATCGTCAGCACGGTCTCGCCGTCCTGGTTCATCAACTCCCAGCGCGAGCGGATGATGCCGACACCAGCTCGGCTCGCCAGCACGCGCGATTCGAGCACCTCGAGCCGGCGCGCAGCGTGTCGCCGGGATAGACCGGCTTCTTCGGCGCCCCTAGCGCAGGCGCACTTCGGCGTGCTCGCCGAGCTGGGGCCGCTTGCCGGTGAAGACCGACTTGGCCATCTCGAACAGCTGCACCGGCTTGCTCTCCTTCACGTCCCAGTAGTTGGCGTGAATGATCTGCACCTGCACGAGGGCGAGGTCGGGGTCGGTCGGGCCACCGGGAAACCAGGCCTCCGTGGCCTTGTTCCAGAGCTGCTCCTTCTTGGCGGCGTCCTCGAGCATCGCCGCCGTGCCCGACACCGACACGTAGGTATCTGAGGACGGGTCGGCGTAGCTGACGGCGACGACCGGGTTGGACTTGAGGTCCTCGACCGGATCACTCTTCTTCGATATGAAGAACCACAGGCTGTCGTCGGCCTCGAGAGTCCTGTTCTGCGTCGTCATAGGCCGCGCGTGCAGGTGGCCATTGCCGTGGCGCGTGGTGAACATCCCGAACTTGATGTCCTTGATCATGGTCCAGAGCTTGTCGCGCGTGGCGAGCGGAGCGTTCATGTCAGAGTGCCTCTTCGAAGCGGGCCCGTTCGGCCCGTGAGTCATTGCAGCACCGGACGAAAGAAAGCCCGGTCAGGCAGGACCCGACCGGGCTGTAGGACGTGTTCGGCTCGTCGCGAGCCGATCACTTCTTCATCGGCTCTTCCTTCTTCATCATGCCGTCCTTCTTCATCATGTCGGAGCACATGGTGTCCTTCTTCATCATGGCGTCGTCCTTCTTCATGCCGTCCTTCTTCGCCATGGCCATGTGATCCTTGCATTCCTGCATCGACATGGTGTCCTTCTTCATCATGCCGTCGGTCTTCTTCATGTCGTCGGCGGCGAACGCGGTACCGGCGCCGAGCGCCAGGCCAGCGGTCAGCAGCATAGAGTTGAATTTCTTCATAGAGAGTCTCCTGGAGGTGGGATGGGTCGCAGCCGAGCGGCTACGCCGTCTTGTCGTCGCCGGCGGAATAACCTTACATCCCGGCGGCATGACGATTCGATTCTCCCCTTCACCCGGCCTGGCGCTGTCGGAGATCACCCGGCACGGTCGTCGGACGAACCGAAGTGCGCAGCCGCCAGCCGCAAGTCGGCCAGCCAGGCCGCGTACGCCGCCTCCTTGTCGCCGGGCTCCATGCGCAGCAGGGCAGACGGGTGCAACGTGATCAGCACCCTGCGGCCGTCGCTGCGCCGGAGCCAGCGGCCGCGCTCTCTCGTCACCGCCACTGCCGTGCCCATGAGCTGACGCGCCGCGGTGGCGCCGAGCGCGACCAGTGCGCCGGGATCGACCAGCTCGATCTCGCTTTCAAGCCAGTGCAGGCACGCCGCCGCCTCCTGCTGCGCCGGTGTCTTGTGGATACGGCGCTTGCCGCGCAGCTCGAACTTGAAATGCTTGACGGCATTGGTGATGTAGACCTTGCTTCGCGGCACGCCGAGCTCCTCGAGGGCGCGCGCGAGCAGCATTCCGGCCGGGCCGACGAATGGCCGGCCCTGCAGGTCTTCCTGGTCGCCGGGCTGCTCGCCGACGAACATGAGGCGCGCCTGCACGAGCCCCTCGCCGGGCACGGCCTGCGTCGCGTGCTCGCCGATCGGGCACTCGCGGCAGCGATCGAGCGCCTCGCGCAACGACGGCAGGCTGGCTGGCGAATCGCCGCCGGGACTCTCGGCGCGTCCCAACGTCGGCCGCGGCTCGGTGGTCGGACGGCGCCTGGGCTCGGTCGGACCTCTGGCAATCATGGTCAGGCTCCGCTCGCTCGCCACGGCGGCCAGCGGATCGATCAGCTGCGCTTCGGGCAGATTCTTCCAGTAGCGCTTGGGCATCTCCTTCTGCATCGCCTGCAGCTTCAGGCGCGCCGGGTTGAAGATGCTCTCGTAGTAGGTGAGCCAGAGCTTTTCGCCGGCATCGGCCGGCGGCGCCTGGTCGCGGCGCGCGCCGGGGCCGAGGAAGAGGCGGTTGCCGTCCCAGCGCACACTGCGTTCGGGCGTCAGGATCGCCCAGCGCATGGCGGTGAAGCGGCGCGAAAAGAACGGCGCCGTCGCCTCGACGATGTGATGCTCGGGTTCGAACCAGGCGACGTGCAACGGCTCGGCGTCGTCCTCGCCGGGCTCCGCAATCGTCCGGAAGCGTACGAACGCCTTCATCTTGTGCATGTCGCGCCGCACCGCCTGTGCCAGCTCGTTGGCGCGCAGCCAGTCGGGATCGAGCGGATCGGCGCGCAGCCCGGGCGCGACCTGCAAGCGCCAGAGCAGCCGGTAGAGCAGGCCGAAGCGGCCGGGATCGCTGTGCAGGACGACGCTTTCGCTGAGCGGCAAGAAGGCCGCCGGCGCGTTCACCGGCGGCACCGCGCCGGGGCTCGCGGTCGCGCCGGTTGCGCCTTGCGAATCAGCCTCGAACAGATCGCCCTCGACGTCGTCGGCCGAGTGCCAGCTGACATGTTCGGGCGCGACCTGCTCGGCCCACAGCTGGCGGCAGGCGCGCCGGAAGCCGTCGAAATCGACCGCGCTGGCGAGCGTCACGCTGCGCAGCGCGGCCGGCGGCGAGGCGGCCGTTGCCGGCGCCATCAGCACGGAAGCGCTCCCGTCCGCCGCGTCGGCGGCGGGATCAGGGCGCCGGGAATGGCAAGGCGTCGCTGGCGCTGTCGAACAGGGAAGCCTGGAGTGGCGCCGCGGCTCGAGCGAGCCGGCGGGGCAGCGCATCGCCATCGAGCGCCTTGCCCGGGCGATGATCGACCAGCTCGACGAACGGCAGGACCTTCGCGAGCGGCACTCGCAGACGCTCCAGATCGGCGCTGCGCAAGCGGCGCAGGCGGCGTGCCTGGAGCAGGCGCGCGACTGCCTTGACGCCGAGACCGGGGACGCGCAGCAGCATCTCCTTCGGCGCCCGGTCGAGGTCGACCGGAAAACGGTCGCGATGGGCGAGGGCCCAGGCAAGCTTGGGGTCGATCTCGAGCGACAGCATGTCTCCCGGCGCCGGCGCGATCTCTTCGTGGCCGAACCCGTAGAAGCGCATCAGCCAGTCGGCCTGGTACAGGCGATGCTCGCGAACCAGTGGTGGCGCCCGCAACGGCAACGCGCGCGCCGCGTCGGGGATCGGGCTGAACGCCGAGTAGTAGACGCGCTTGAGCCGATACGCGCCGTACAGCGAAGCGCTCGTCGCCAGGATCGCGCCGTCGCCGGTCGGGTCGGCGCCGACGATCATCTGCGTGCTCTGGCCGGCCGGGGCGAAGCGCGGCGGCCGCGCCCGCTTCGGCGCGACATGCAGTTGCGACGAGACCGGCGCCGGCCGGGCCGCTTCCTTGGCGTCGTCGATGTGGATGCGCAGACGCGCCATCGAGCGCCGGATCGCCGCGCCGTCCTTCTCGGGCGCGAGCGCGGCGAGCGATTGCGCCGTCGGCAGCTCGATGTTGATGCTGAGGCGATCGGCGTAGCGGCCGGCGCGGGCGAGCAGCTCGGCGCTGGCTTCCGGGATCGTCTTCAGGTGGATGTAGCCGCGAAAGTCGTGCTCCTCGCGCAGCACGCGAGCAACCTCGACGACCTGCTCCATCGTGTAGTCGGGCGAGCGGATGATTCCCGAGCTGAGGAAGAGTCCCTCGATGCAGTTGCGGCGATAGAAGTCGAGCGTCAGCTGCACGACCTCGTCGATCGTGAAGCGGGCGCGCTCGACGTTGCTCGTGACGCGGTTGACGCAGTAGAGGCAGTCGTACACGCAGAAGTTGGTGAGCAGGATCTTCAGCAGCGAGATGCAGCGCCCGTCGGGTGCGTAGCTGTGGCAGATCCCCGACCCTTCGGTCGAGCCGATGCCGGTGCCGCCGAGCGAGTTGCGCCGGGTCGTGCCGCTCGATGCGCAGGAGGCGTCGTACTTGGCGGCGTCGGCGAGGATGGCGAGCTTGCGATCGAGCTGCATGGAGGGAAGCGGAGGCGCAGCGGGCGCCAGGTGAAGCTGTACGAATATACAGCTCCATGCTCAGCCTGCTCGCGCCAGGGCGATCCGCTACGAGCGCTCGAAGATGAGTCCGGCCTTCTCGCTTTCCGGCGCCGCGTCGGTCGGTGTCCGGTCGGGCGGTGGCAGGTGGACATCCTCGGGCGTGAAGGCGACAGGCAGGTCGTCGCCGCCGGGCTGGGTCGTTTCGGCGACCCCGGCCCCGGTCGGCCGGTCGGCGTCGCGGGAGAGGGGTGCGGGCGGCGCGTCTTCGGGAACCTGCTCGCCGTAGCCTGCGCCGTAGTGGCCCGGGGCATTTTCGGATGTCGCTGTCGGCTTGTTCATGACGTCTCCTGGAGTAGGTCCGCCATCGCGGCAAACGACACGCCTGCCCGTGACGGGCCGCGGCGGCGCCGCGTCAGGAGCGCTTGCGCAGGACGACGATGTGCTGCCACGGCAAGGGCTCGACAACGCGCTCGAGCAGCAACGGCAGGACCGCCATCTCGCGCCGGATCTGGGCCACGCTCATCGTGTGCAGCCGCTTGATCGGCACGCGCGGATCTTCGGCTCGGTACTCGACGAGGACGACGCGGCCGCCCGGCCGCAGCGCGCGGACGACGCTTTGCATCACCTCGCGCGGAAACTCGAGCTCGTGGTAGACGTCGACCAGGAGCGCAAGCTCGATGCTCGCCGGCGCCAGCCGCACGTCGTCGATGGCGCCGAGGACCGGCTTCAGGGTTGCCCCCCGGCCTTCCTGGACGGCGAGGCGGGCGAGCTGCTCGATCATCTCGGGCTGCACATCGACCGCGAAGACGACACCGGTCGGGCCAATCGCGCGGGCGAGGCGGCGCGTGAAGTAGCCCGTGCCGGCGCCGATGTCGGCGACGCGCATGCCGGGTCCGAGCGCCAGCTCGGCGACGAGCAGGTCGGTGCGCTCCTCCTGCTCGCGCTCGGCCCGCTCGAGCCAGGCCGATCCTTGCCAGCCCATGACGGCGGCGATTTCCCGGCCCATGTAGCGCTTGCCGATGCCGTCGGCGGACGCCGGGCCGGTCGCGTAGCCGGCGGCCGCGGCGGGCACCGCCGCCGGGGCGTCGGCAGCGTGCGCGCCGCGGCCGACGCCGACCGCGACCAGCGCCAGCGCCGCGGCGAGAGCGGCGCGACGCCGCACGTCGGCGGCGCGATTCACGCCCGGCGCGCGGCCGATTTCTTGGCGGCCTTCGGTCTCGCTCGGCTCGTCTTCGTCGCCTTCGCCGCCTTCTTCGCCTTAGCCGCTTTCGTTGTCTTGGCGGCTGCCTTGAACGACGTCGCCGATGGCGCCCCCGCGCTGCCGGCCCGCCGCATCTTCTCGCCGCTGCCCTCGGCGATGCGCTCCTGCTTGGCGTGGATGTTGGCGTAGAGGCCCGGCTTCTTGGCAGTGCTCATGATTGCGGTTTCGCAGCGAGTGGAGCCGTCACCCTGGCACGTTGAAGACCTGGCGCAGGTAGGCGAGGAAGGTCGCGTCGTCGCAGAGCAGCTTGCCAGGGCTGTCCGAGAGCTTGGCGACCGGCTGATGGTTGGCGTGGGTCAGCTTCATGACGATGTGCAACGTTTTGAGGCCCATGTCGTTGGTCAGGTTGGTGCCGATGCCGAAGCCGCACGGCGCCCGGTCGGCGAAATGGCGGTAGAGGGCGAACGATTTCTCGAAGTCGAGGCCGTCGGAGAACACCAGGCGCTTGGTGCGCGAGTCGATGCGCAGCTTTTCATAGTGAGCGAGCGCCTTCTCGCCCCAGACATAGGGGTCGCCCGAATCGTGGCGCAGGCCGTCGAACAGCTTGGCGAAGTACATGTCGAAGTCGGCGAGGAAGGCGTCCATGCCGACGACGTCGGTCAGCGCGGTGCCGAGGTCGCCGCGGTATTCCTGCACCCAGGCCTCGAGCGCGGCACGCTGGAAGTCGCGCAGGCGAACGCCGAGGGTCTGGAAGGTCTGCAGGTACTCGTGCGCCATGGTGCCGATCGGGACCAGGCCGAG
>JBDSLQ010000006.1:0-9010 GCA_039916285.1 Caldimonas sp. | reverse complement strand
CCTTGACGAACGCAGCGATCACCGGCTTGTTCTTCTTCAGGTAGTCGGCGTTGACGATCACCGTGTTGCCGTAGGTGTTGAGGCCGGCGTCCTTCCAGGCGACGAAGCCCATGTCGTCGCCGAGCTCCTTCTGGAAGAGGTGGTGGATGTTGTAGAACGAGGTCGTCGCGTCGATCGACTTCGACTTCAGCGCGGCGAGCTTCGAGTTGGCGTCGATGTTGACCCAGGTCACCGAGTTCGGGTCGATGCCGTTCGCCTTGGCGAGCGCCGGCCAGATCGTGCGCGCGCCGTCGCCGGCGGGGTTGCCGATCTTCTTGCCGGCGAGGTCTTTCACCGACTTGATGCCCGAGCTCTTCAGCCAGTACAGGCCTTGCGGCGAATTGGCGTAGACGTTGAAGACACCGACCGTGTCGGCGCCCTTGCCGCGCAGCGTGAGCGCGTTCGGCATGTCGGCGAGGCCGATCGGGTTGGCGCCCGCGCCGACCTTCTGCACCGCCACCGCCGAGCCCTTGCCCGGCTCGAGGTTGAGGTCGATGCCGACGTCCTTGTACCAGCCCATCTTCTTGGCGTAGTAGTACGG
This sequence comes from Caldimonas sp., assembly GCA_039916285.1. GTDB lineage: Bacteria > Pseudomonadota > Gammaproteobacteria > Burkholderiales > Burkholderiaceae_C > Schlegelella_A. Next base: position 8,430 of record JBDSLQ010000006.1, on the reverse strand, counting down.
CGCATGGTCGCCGCCCGGCACCCAGTTAAGGACGAAATCGAGCTTGGTCTGGGCGAAGGCCGGCGCCGGGGCGAAGCTCGCGAGGGCGATGCCGGCGGCGAGGGCGAGGCGTGAGAAGAGCTGCATGTCGTCTCCTGAAGGGTCCCCGACTGAGGTGGCGACGAGTCTAGCAACGCGTCGCTGCGTCGAGGAGAGCAATGACCCCGAGGCGCGGCCCTATCATCGGCGCGGCCGACGCCACCCCGCCGCTTCACCGCAGATGCCCACGCTCGACGACCGCTGGACGAAACCGCTCATGGCGGTGGTGTCGCACCTGGCGCTGCTCCTCGTCTGGTACTTGTTCGTGAAGTTCGGCGACGTGCCGAAGTTCGTGATGCCGTCGCCGGTCGACACGGCAGCGACGCTCGTCGGTCCGCGCGCCGGCGGCTACAACTGGTGGAGCAACGCCGCGGTGACGGCCACCGAGATCTTCGGCGGCTACCTCTTCGCGCTCGTGGTCGGCGTGCTGCTCGCGCTCGCCTTCACGTGGTCGAGGCCGCTCGAAGCGCTGATGATGCCGCTCCTCGTCAGCCTCAACATGATCCCGAAGGTCGCCCTCGGCCCGCTGATCATCGTCTGGTTCAAGTACGGGATCGTTCCGAACATGATGATCGCGTTCTCGATCTGCGTCTTCCCGATCCTGCTGACGACGGTGCGCGGCCTGCGCGAGGTCGAGCCCGACCTGCTCGACCTGGTGCGCACGCTGCGCGGCTCGCGCTGGCAGGTGTTCACCAAGATCCAGCTGCCGGGCGCGCTGCCCTACATCTTCTCGGGCATGAAGGTGGCGGCGATCCTCGCCGTCGCCGGCGCCATCGTCGGCGAGTTCCTCGGCTCCGACAAAGGCCTCGGCTACCTGATGCTGCAGGTGCAGGTGACGCTCGACACCGCGGCGATGTTCATGGCCGTCCTGCTCATCACGTTGATCGGCATGCTGCTCTACGGCGCCGTGCTCGCCCTCGAGCGCACCTTCGTCGTTCCCGATGCGCGCGTGAGCTGACGCCGATGGCCACGCAACCCTTCATTCATCTCTCGGGCGTCGCCAAGACTTACGGAAAGGGCGCCAAGGCGCACCTGGCGATCTCCGACGCGACCTTCGACGTCATGCCGGGCGAGCTGGCCTGCCTGGTCGGCCCATCGGGCTGCGGCAAGAGCACGCTGCTGAAGATCCTCGCCGGCCTGCACCCGCACGACGCCGGCACGGTGAAGATCGGCTCCGACGCGGCGCCGTTCGATCCGGGCCGGGACATCGGCATGGTGTTTCAGCAGCCGCTGTTGCTCAAGTGGCGCACGATCGTCGACAACGTCCTCCTGCCCGCCGAGATCCTCGGCCTGCCGATGAAGGAAAGCCGCGAACGGGCGCGCGACCTGCTAGCCCTCGTCGGGCTGAAGGGCGCCGAGGACAAGCGCCCCTACGAGCTCTCGGGCGGCATGCAGCAGCGCGCCGCGATCGCCCGCGCCCTCGTCCACGACCCCAAGCTGGTGCTGATGGACGAGCCGTTCGGCGCCCTCGACGCGCTGACACGCGAGAAGATGAACCTCGAGCTGCTGCGCATCTGGAAGGAAGCCGGCAAGACCATCCTGTTCGTCACCCATGGCATCTCGGAAGCGGTCTTCCTCGGCACGCGCGTCGTCGTCTTCACCGCCGGCCCCGCGCGGATGGCCGATGATTTCAGGATCGACCTGCCGCACCCGCGCACGCTCGACATGAAGACGCACGAGGCCTTCGGCGTCTACACGCGGCGGATTTACAAGCTGCTCGGCATGGAGTAGCTTCCCCCCTGACGTTTGCCGGGCCTGTCACCGCATGGCCGGTCGCTGCGGGCTCATCACCCTTAGATAAGGAGACCAAGATGTTCAAGTTCACATGTGCCCTCGTCGCTGCGCTGGCTGCCGCCGGCGCCGCCCACGCCGACATCCAACTGACCGCCACGCTGACCAACGGCGCCGAGACGATCCCCATCAATCCGACGCTGTCGAACGGATTCACCCCTCGGCCGGCCTCGTTCGGCACCGCAACATTCGTGCTCAACGACGCGATGAGCGCAATGACGTTCTCGGCGACGATCTTCAACATCGACTTCACCGGGACCCAGACCGCGGACACCTTCGACAACCTCGTCGCCGCCCACATCCACGCCAGCCCGACGGTGACGCCGACGACCACCGCCGGGGTGGTGTGGGGCTTCTTCGGCGCGCCCTTGAACGACGTTGCCCCGAACGACGTCGTCTTCACCGCGTTCGCGACCGGCGTCGGCGGCACCATCAGCGGCAAGTGGGACCTGCTCGAAGGCAATGGCGGGACCACGCTGACGGCGCAGCTGCCGAACATCCTGACCGGTCATTCCTACATCAACTTCCACACGACGCAGTTCGGCGGCGGCGAGGTCCGCGGCACCATCGTCGCCGTGCCCGAGCCCGAGACCTACGCGCTGATGCTCGCCGGCCTCGGCGCCGTCTTCCTGGCGCGTCGCCGCAGGGCCTGAGTCTTCCCGGCCGCGAGCCGGCCGCGCCCCCTCCCGCCGCAGAGCGTCAGCTGATGCGCACCTTCAGCGAATGGTCGTACGGCAGCGCCGGCGTCGCGAACTCGACCCCGTTGCGGACGTAGTGCAGCGCGCACGCACGACGCCACCGGGCGCTGTGATTCGGGCCAGACTGGTGAAACGTGTTGCCGTGGTGAAAGCTCACGCCGCCCTTTCGCACCGGCGCCGGCGCCATCGGCTGCTTGTCGAGCACCGCCGCCGGTAGCTGCAGGTTGAACGGCTCGCCCGCTGGCGCGACGTGGTCGTAGACCGGGCCCTGGTTGGTGCCGTCGCCGAAGTAGAGGCAACCGTTCTCGAGCGTCGCGTCGTCGAGCGCGATCCAGGCGGTGACGATGCCTTCGACGTCGGTCGGGCCGAAATAGAAATTGTCCTGGTGCGCCGGCTTGGGGCCGCCGCCCTCGGGCGCCTTGAAGAAGACCTGGCTGAAGTAGACCGAGACGCCGGCGCCGAGAAATTGCTCGACGAGCTCGACCAGGCGCGGATCGCGCGCGACCTGCTGCACCGCCGGCCGGTGCGCGTGCGGGTTGTCGAGCTTCCTGAGCACCGTGCGCGCCTTGACGCCGCCGTCGACGTACCAGGCGCGCTGCTCGGCGGGCAGGTCCGCGAGGAAGCTCTCGCCCCACGCCTCGATGTCGGCGATGAGCGAATCGGTCTCGGCCGCGCCGAACACGCCGTTCACCGTCAGGTGGCCCTGGTGGCGATAAAAGGCGAGGTCGATGGCGTCCATCGCGAGACTCCGGAACGCGCGCCGATCAGGGCCGCCGCGGTGGCCAGTCGGCGCTGGGCATGGCCGCCGTCGTCGACAGGTCGGGAACGACGGCGCTGCCGAAGCCGGGACACTCGAGCGACCCGAGAGCGATGCGGCCTTGATCGATGGTGAGGCGCACGCGCCGGTCGGCCTCGTGATAGACGTCGGGGTGCGCTGCCAGGAACGACAGGCTCTCCGCCTGCGGCCGGCCCGCGAAGCCGTCGACGAAGTGATGGCCGTTGCGCTCGACGTCGGCCAGGCCGAGCAAGGAGACGAGGGCCAGGTCCTGCTGGACGGCGAGGCCGGCCTGCGTCGTCAGGTCCTCGCCGGAAAGGAAGAACGCACCGCCGCCGTCTTCGGCGTTCCAGAGGCGGCAGCGCGCCAGGTTGATGACCGCCTTGTAGAAGCCCTTGCAGTCCTTGGACGAGACGCCGCCATAGCCGAGCGCGCGGGCGCGCACGAAGGCATCGAGCTCGCCGTCGGACTCGTCGATGATCACCGGCCGAAAGCGCGCCAGCGGCGCGATCGTGCGCGAGAGCGCGACCGCGCGCTTGATCGGCTGCTCGATGAAGAGCGTCGCGGCGCACAGCTTCTGCAGTGCCGGCTCGGCCTCCATCGCGCTCCACAACTCGATCACCGACTCGACGTCCTCGTACTGCTCGTTGCCGTCGAGGGTGACGTGGAGCGCGCCGGGGACGCTGTCGAGCACGCCGGCGATGCGGACGAGGCGGTCGAGGTCGGCCTTGCGGTCACCGCCGACCTTGAGCTTGAAGCAGCGCTGCCCGTAGGTCGAGACGACTTCGGCAAGCGTTTCCGGCAGGCCATCGTCGACGCGCGCGCCGGGCGGCTGGTCGCCGGCGGTGATCGGGTCGACCATGCCGACCGTATGGCGCGCCTCGACCGTCGGCGCCGGCAGCAGGCCGGCGAGGAAGCCGGTGAAGTCGAACGCGCCGAGGTCGGGGATGACGGGGTGCGGCACCATGCCCGGCAAATTGCTGCGCATGGCAGTCCAGAAGCTGACGCCGAACAGGCGGCAGACGGCGTCGAGAACGCCGCGGTCGACGAGCGCATTGCCGAATCCGGCGACGAGCGGCGGCAGGCCGAGCTCGCTGCCGGCGCGCAGCTGGTAGCGGTAGTTGTCGGCGTAGAGATCGAACGGCGTCGACAGCGGCGCCTCGCGGTAGGCGGCGGCGGCGACCTCGATCGATCTGCGCAGCTGGTGCTGGTTCTCCGCGTCGCTCAGCGCCGGGTTCTTGTCGAACCACTTCGCGGCGAGCATCTCGGCGGCGTAGCCGAAGCCCTCGCGCCCGTCGTCGAGGCGCACCTGGACGCGCAGGAACGCCTGCACGCCTTCGGTGACCGTGATGACGCCGAACCGAAACGGCAGGCGCAGGCGAAACGGCTGCTCGAACGCCTCGACGCCGAGCACCTTGAGCTTCGGAGCGAATGGCGGTGCGGCGGTCATCGCTGCGATTCTGCGGTCAGAAGCCGTGCGGCGGCTTCTCAGTCCAGCCAGCGTTGCAGATGTCGGGCGACGAAGGCGTCGTCGGCGAGGTCGGCGTGTTCGCGGCAGACGCGGTCGATCGCTTCCAGCTGGCCGGGGCTCAGCCCCTCGCCCGGGTCGAGGCACCACGTGCCTTCGAGCAGGCCCTGGCGGCGCAATACCTCGTGGCAGCCGGCGATGCAGCCTTGGAAGCCGTTCGCGACGTCGAAGAAGGCGCTGTTGCAGTCGGTGACGCGGCTGTCGAGCGCCAGCAGCCCGGCGTCGACGGCGCCGGCGGCGCCGGCGTCCTGCGCGGCGGCGCTCGCCTTGCAGCGCTCGAGCAGTTCGACCGCGCCTTTCGTCCACACCGACCAGTGGCCGAGAAGCCCGCCGCGAAAGCGCACCGTCACCGGCGCCCCGTCGCGCTCGGCCTGGAATGGCGTGACCAGGTCGAGGACGATGTGATCGTCGTTGCCGGTGTAGAGCGCGACGCGATCCTCGGCGCGCGCGGCAATCACGCCGCGGATGACGTCGAGCGTGCGATAGCGATGGAACGGCGCGACCTTGATCGCCGCGATGTTGTCGAGCGCGGCGAAGCGCGCCCAGAATGACGCCGGCAGGTCGACGCCGCCGACCGCCGGCTGCAGGTAGAAGCCGATCAGCGGCATCTCGCCGGCGACGGCGGCGCAATGCGCGACCCGCTCGTCCTCGCTCGCGCCCTTCAGCGCGGCCAGGCTCAGGAGGACGGCGTCGTAGCCCAGGCCGCGCGCCAGGCGGGCCTCGGCGCGCGCCTGCTGCGTCGGGCCGCAGGCGCCGGCGACGAGCAGGGGCCGCGGGGCATCGGCGGCGCGGTCCAGGCGCGGCCACTCGCGCGCGGTCTGGGCGGCGATCGTCAGCACCTCTTCGAACAGGCCCGCTTCGCGGATCGCGAACTGGGTCGTGTGCACGCCGACGGCGAGGCCGCCGGCTCCGGCGTCGAGGTAGTAGCGTGCGAGGGCGCGCTGGCGGCGCCGGTCGAGCCGGCGCGACGCGTCGAGGGCGAGCGGATGGGCGGGGATCGCGAGGCCTTCGAACAGGCGCTGGCGCAAGAGGTCGATGCTCGTCCTCGCAGCCTCGATCGCCGCCATGTCAGCCGAACTCCGGGCCTGCGAGGGCGAACACGTCGGCACGAGCCGCAGCGGCGCGCACATCGCCGAGCGCCATGCGGACGAACGAGCGTTGCCGCGTGTAGCCGCGCCGCGCCAGGTCAGCCGTCAGCGCCGTGCGATGCACGGGGACGTCGATGAGGATTCCGCCGGCGGCGCCGGCGAGCGCGGCGGCGAGGAGAGCGAGCGCGTCGTCGTCGTTCGCGGCGACGATCGGCCCGACCTGGGTCGCGCGCCGGCCGGCGCGGCGGAGCGCGAAGCCGTCGCTCCGCGCTGTGAGCCAGGCGCTCGTGCTCGGGCGATCGAGGAACGCGCGCCAGAGCAGCCCGCGATCGACGCCGCCAGCGGTGCGATCGAGCGCGATCATGGTCTCGACGTGGGCTGCCGCTGCGACGACGACGGCGTCGGCTGCGCCGGCGTGCGCCGCGGCGCCCTCGCCTTTCCAGCGCTCGAACGCGAAGCCCTCGACGAAGCCGATCTTCGCGTACACCGCCGCGCCCGCCGGCGTGGCGTCGAGCACCGGCGTGCGGCCGCATTCGCGCAACGACACGACGCAGGCGTCGACGAGCTGGCTGGCGATGCCGCGATGGCGGTGCGCGGCGTCGACGAGGACCATCGAGACCCAGCCCGTCCCACTGTCGTAGGGCAGCGCTGCCGCCGTCGCGACCAGCGCCGCACGCTCGTCGCGAAGGCCGAACGCCGCGCCGGCGCCGATGAAGATCGACCAGTCGTCGGCGCTCTGGTTCCAGCCGGCGGCGTCGGACAGCGCGAGGCCCCCGGCCACGTCGCAGGCGGCGAGACGCTCGATCGCGAGCACCTCAGAACTCGCCATCGCGAACCTCGAACTTGGTCGGCTTGCCGAAGCTCGCGCCGCCGGCGCGGACCCAGTCGGCGACCCAGTCGAGCATGCGGTCGAGCGGAACGAGCGGCGCCCCGAACAGCGCCGCAGCCGCGCCCGTGTCGGAGAGCAGCGCCGTCGGCGCTTCCTGACCGACCACCCTGGCCTCTTTGCCCATTCGCGCGGCGAGCTCATGCACGAGCCAGCGGATCGAGACCGTCTCCGGGCCGGTGACGTTGATCGGCGTCGTCGGCGTCGTGCAGCGCGCGAGGCAGCGCAGCACCTGCGCGTTGGCGTCGCCCTGCCAGATGACGTTGACGTGGCCCATGGTCACGTCGACCGGCTCGCCGCGCTGCACCTTCGCGGCGACGTCGAAGACGACGCCGTAGCGCATGTCGATCGCGTAGTTGAGCCGGACGATGCGGCCCGGCGTGCCGTGCCTGGCCGAGAAGAACTCGAACATCCGCTCGCGGCCGAGGCACGACTGCGCGTACTCGCCGACGGGCAGCGGCGGCGTCGACTCGTTCGCGCCGGCGCCGCCGACCGGCACCAGGCCGTAGACGTTGCCGGTCGAGAAGGCGACGATGCGCGCCGAGCGATAGCGCTCGGCGACGAGCGCCGGCACGTGCGCGTTCATCGCCCAGGTGAGCGCCGGCGCGCCGCTGGCGCCGAACTTGTGGCCGGCCGCGAAGATCACGTTGGGCGCGTCGGGCAGCTCGGCGATCGCGGCGCGGTCGAGCAGGTCGCAGGCGATCGTCTCGACGCCGTGCCCGGCGAGCTGGTCGCGCACCGAAGGGTCGCTGAAGCGGGCGACGCCGACGACGCGGCGCGCCGGCGAAGCGCGCTTGGCCAGGCGCGCCAGCGTCGGCCCCATCTTGCCGGCGACGCCGAGGATGAGCAGGTCGCCTTCGACGGCGGCGAGATCGTCGACGAGGGCGCGCGCCGGCCGGGTCAGGAATTCGTCGAGCGCCTCGACCGATGCGAAGCGTTCGGGAAGGGCGTTGGGGTCGAGCAGATCCACGTGCGCATTTCGAGTGCTGCCCCAGTTTAGCGGCGCGTCAGCGCGCCGCGCGCGCGCCGGGATTGCTACCCTCTCGACTGACGGCAACGGGAGAAGGCGATGACGGCCGAGAAGATCGTTCGCATCGGCGGCGCGTCGGGGTTCTGGGGCGACAGCCGCGTCGCCGCGCCGCAGCTGGTCGGCTCCGGCGCGGTCGACTACCTCGTCTTCGACTACCTCGCCGAGACGACGATGGCGATCCTCGCCGCGGCGCGCCTGAAGCGGCCCGAGCTCGGTTACGCGACCGATTTCGTCGACACCGCCTTGCAGCCGGTTCTCGGCGAGATCGCGGCGCGAGGCATCAAGGTCGTGAGCAACGCCGGCGGCATCAACCCGAGCGCATGCGTCGTGGCGCTCGAGTCGTTCATCGCCGCGGCCGGCCTGTCCCTGAAGGTCGCCGTCGTCGAGGGCGACGACGTCGCCGCGCAGGTCGCCGCGCTCGCTGCCGCCGGCACGCGCGACATGTACAGCGGCGCGGCGCTGCCGGCCAGCGTGCTGAGCGCCAACGCCTACCTCGGCGCGCTGCCGATCGCGCGCGCCCTCGGCGCCGGCGCCGACATCGTCGTCACCGGCCGCG
>JBDSLQ010000005.1:0-3380 GCA_039916285.1 Caldimonas sp. | reverse complement strand
GGAGTTCGCCGAGAAGACGAGCTACAAGCGCGGCGCGACCGACTTCTCTTCCCAGGTCGCGCGCATGAAGGCGTCCGGCTGCGACTTCGTCCTCCTCGGCACGATCATCCGCGAGACCATCGGCGCGATCGCCGAGTCGAGGAAGGCGGGCTTCGCGCCGACCTTCATGGGGACGAGCGCGAGCTACACCGATCTCATCCACAAGCTCGGCGGCAAGGCGATGGACGGCCTCTACGCGACCATGACTGTACAGAACCCCTACCTCGACGAAGCCTCCAAGCCGATCAGCTTCTGGGCCACCAAATACAAGACCAAGTTCACCGAAGATCCGACCGTGTTCTCGATCTACGGCTACAACGCCATCGACGCATTCGCACGCGCCGCCTCGAAGGCCGGCGCGAACCTCAGCACCGACACATTCATCAAGGCGATGGACTCGATGAGCTACGAGCCCGACATGTTCGGCAGCGCGCCATCGAGCTACACGGCGACCAAGCGGCTTGGCAGCGACGCGTCGCGCCTCTCGCAGCTGCAGGACGGCCGCTGGAAGGTCGTGTCCGACTACATCAAGCCGAATTGACCGGCACCGGGCCGCTCTCGCCCGCCAGCGGGCGCTGGCTCGAATTCCTGCGTCGTCCGCGCTCGCCGCGGACGATCGCTTTCTGGCTGGCGCTGTGGCTCGCCGGCGCGGGCAATCTGGCGCTCTGGCGCGAGCTCTCCCGCGTGGCGAGCGGACCGGGCGCGACCGTCGTCATCGGCGGCTCGTTCGTCGTCGTCCTGGCGGCTCTCAGCGCCCTGATGCTGCTGACGGCCTGGGGCCGGTGGATGAAGCCGGTCTGGATCGCGATCCTGATCGCCGCGGGCATCGCCCAGCACTTCATGCTGACCTACGGCGCCGTCATGGACACCACCATGCTCGCCAACACGATGCAGACCGATCCGCGCGAGGTGCGAGACCTGCTAGGCTGGACCTTCGCCGCCAACATGGCGCTGGTCATCGCGCTGCCGGCGCTCCTGGTCGTGCTCGTTCCGGTGCGGCGCACGCCCTGGTGGCCGCAGCTCTGGAAGAACACCTCCCTCTTCGCCGCGGCGATCGCGGTGACGCTGGCGGCGAGCTTCGCGATGTTCAGCCGCCTCTCGCCGCTGGTGCGCAACCACATGCACCTGCGCTACATCGTCAACCCGATCGCCGGCTTCGCGTCGGCGACGAGGGTCGCCGTCGCGCCGCTTTTTCGGCGCAGCAAGGAGCTCGTGCCGATCAGCGCCGGCGTCGCCCTCGGGCCGAGCTACGCGAGCGTGCAGAAGCCGCCGCTCGTCGTCCTCGTCATTGGCGAGACGGCGCGCATCGATCACTTTTCGCTCAACGGCTATCCGCGCGAGACCAACACCGAGCTCGCCAAGGCCGGCGTGTTCAGCTTTCGCGACGTCCGCTCGTGCGGCACCGACACGCGCGATTCGGTGCCCTGCATGCTCTCGCCGCTCGGCAAGGCCGCGTTCGAGAAGCGCAACGCCGAGCACGAGAACCTGCTCGACCTGCTGCAGGCCGCCGGCCTGGCCGTGCTCTGGCTCGACAACCAGGCCGGCTGCAAGGAAGTCTGCAGCCGCGTGCCGACCCAGACGACGGCCGACCTGCCGGCCGACATCGCCGCCGGGTTGTGCAGTGGCGGCGAATGCCTCGACGAGGCGCTTCTCGTCGGCCTCGACGAGCGCATCGCCCGGCTGCCCGAGGAGCGGCGCAGGAGGGGCGTCGTCCTCGCCATGCACCAGATGGGCAGCCACGGACCGGCGTACTACAAGCGCTCGGCGCCGGCGCTGAAGCGCTTCCTGCCCGAATGCACCAACACCACGCTCGGCCAGTGCGACCGGCAGGAGCTGATCAACGCCTACGACAACACCATCGTCGCGACCGACCGATTCCTCGCCGAGACGATCGCCTGGCTGAAGCGCCGCTCGGGCGAGTACGCGCCGGCGCTCGTCTACATGAGCGACCACGGCGAATCGCTCGGCGAGCTGGGCATCTTCCTGCACGGCTTGCCGTACGCGTTCGCGCCCGAGGCGCAGAAGCGAGTGCCCTTCATCGCCTGGTTCGGTGCCGACCTGGCGGCGCGGCGCGGCCTCGACACGGCTTGCGTCGGCCGCCTGCTCGACACGCCGTACAGCCACGACAACCTGTTTCACAGCGCCATCGGCCTGCTCGACGTGACGACGCCGACCTACCGGCGCGAGCTCGATGTCTTCGCGCCGTGCCGCAAGACGGCAGGGTCGTGATGCCGCGGCGGACGTCGCCCAGCGTCGACTACGAGACGATGTACGCCGAGCTGCCGGTCGCGAGCAGCTTGCCGGCGGCGTCGCTGAACTCCATCCGCGTCGTCGCCACGCGCGAGCCGAGGCGGAGCACTTCGGCGCGCAAGGTGAAGCGCTCGCCGAGGGCGGGGCGGAGGTAGTCGACGCGCAGGTCGATCGTGCCGAGCTTGCCGAAGCGCCGCAGGCGTTCGCCCGGCGTCTCGGCCATGTGGCGCGCGCCGATCGCCGCCATGACCGCGAGGCCGGCCATCGCGTCGAGCGTCGCGCTGATGACGCCGCCATGCAGCCGCTGGTGCGCGTAGTGGCCGATCAGGTCGGGCCGCATCGCCAGATGGCCGGTGACGCCGTCGGCGGCGAGCGTGTCGATGCGCAGGCCGAGGACGTGGTTGAACGGGATGCGCTCCTCGAACAGCGCGGTGAGGCCGGTGACGAACTCTTCCTCGAATGGGGCGGACGGAGGTGTCGCGGCGGTCATTGGCTGCGTCTCACAGGCCCAGCTGGCGCGCCGCCAGCTCCTTCATGATCTCCTCGCTGCCGCCGCCGATCATCATCACCTTCACCTCGCGGTAGATGCGCTCGCTCCTGGTGCCGCGCATGAAGCCCATGGCGCCGAGGATCTGCACCGCCTGATCGGCGCAGAACTGCATCGTCTGCGTCGCGTGGTTCTTGAGCAGGCAGAGCTGGGCGACCCCCTCGGCGTCGAGCGTGCCGGCGTCGTAGCGGTCGATCATGGCTTCGATCCAGGCGTGGGCGCTGAAGATGCGCATGCGCATGTCGACCAGCTTGTGGCGAACGGCCTGGTGCTCGACGAGCGGCTGGCCGAACGTCTTCCTCTGGCGCGCCCAGGCGAGCGCCTCGTCGAAGCAGACCGAAGCGAAGGCGCAGGCGCTCGTCGCCATGAGCAGCCGCTCGCCGTTGAAGTTGTCCATGATGGCGCGGAAGCCTTCGTTCTCGGCGCCGATGAGGTTCCCGGCCGGCACGCGGCAGCCCTCGAACGAGAGGCGCGCGGTGTCGCTGCACCACCAGCCCATCTTGGCGAGCGGGGCGCGCTCCAGGCCGTGGGCGTCGCCCGGGAC
>JBDSLQ010000004.1:0-3010 GCA_039916285.1 Caldimonas sp. | reverse complement strand
TCAAGGTGATCGTCGGGCCGCCGAAGCCCGGCGGCGCGGAAGCCGGTGGTCACACGCACTGAGCGCGAGCGCGACCTTCGCCGCGTTCAGCGCACGCGCCGATCGCGTCCCGTCATTTTGCGAGCGCCCGCAGCGCGAGCTTGATGCCGGCAGCGACCTCGATGTCGGCCGGCAGCGTCTTCAGGGTCGCCGACGCTTCGCGGTCGCTGTAGCCGAGCGCGACCAGCGCCTGCAGGATGTCGGCCTGTGCGCTCGACGTCACGCTCGTCGGCGCGGCGACGGCGTCGCCGAGCTTGCCCTTCAGCTCGAGGAGGAGCCGCTCGGCGGTCTTCTTGCCGATCCCCGGCACCTTGATCAGCCGCCCGCTCTCCTGCAGGCTCACCGCGCGCGCCAGCTCGTCGACCGACAGGCCGGACAGGATCGACAGCGCCGTGCGCGGGCCGACGCCGGAGATCTTGACCAGCAGCCGAAAGGTGAAGCGCTCCTCGTGACTGAGGAATCCGAACAGCACCTGCGCGTCCTCGCGGACGACGAAGTGCGTCAGCAGCGTGACGCGCTCGCCGAGCGCCGGCAGGTTGTAGAAGCTCGACATCGGCACGTCGACCTCGTAGCCGACGCCGCCGACATCGACGAGCACTTGCGGCGGCGTCTTGGCGGCGAGGGTTCCGGTGAGGCGGCCGATCATGGGGCGCGATTATCGCGGCCGTCCGCTTGCCACCTTGCAGCGACAATCCGCGTCAATCCGCAACGCCCTCGCTCGTGATCCTCCGCCACGCATTCATCCCGCCCGACAACAACCGCCTGGCCAACCTCGCCGGCAGCCTCGACGAGCACCTGCGAACGATCGCGGCGGCGTTCGACGTCAGGATCCAGCGCCGCAACGAGTCGTTCCGGGTCGAAGGCGCGAAGGGGCACGCCGAGCGCGCCGTCGTGCTGTTGCAGCATCTCTACGGCCGCGCTGCGCAGCCGATCGGCGCCGAAGAGCTCGAGCTCGCGATCCTCGAGGCGATGAACGACGATGCGGGCGGTGCCGCCACGGCAGCGCCGGCCGGCGCAGGAGCACCGCAGGAGGTCGACCTGCGCCTGCGCACGCGCCGGGCCGATCTCGCCGGCCGCACGCCGAACCAGGTCCAGTACCTGAAGAACATCCTCGGCCACGACATCACCTTCGGCATCGGTCCGGCCGGCACCGGGAAGACCTATCTCGCCGTCGCCTGCGCGGTCGACGCGCTCGAGAGGAACGCGGTGCAGCGCATCATCCTCACGCGGCCCGCCGTCGAGGCCGGCGAGCGTCTCGGCTTCCTGCCGGGCGACCTGGCGCAGAAGGTCGACCCGTACCTGCGCCCGCTCTACGACGCGCTCTACGAGCTGATGGGCCTCGAGCGCGTCGGCAAGGCGTTCGAGAAGGGAATGCTCGAGGTCGCGCCGCTCGCCTTCATGCGCGGCCGCACGCTCAACCACGCCTTCGTCATCCTCGACGAGGCGCAGAACACGACGCCCGAGCAAATGAAGATGTTCCTGACCCGGATCGGCTTCGGCGCCAAGGCGGTGGTCACCGGCGACACCAGCCAGGTCGACCTGCCCAAGGGCTCGACCTCGGGGCTGATCGACGCCGAGAACGTGCTGCGAGGCGTCTCGGGCATCGCGACGACGCGCTTCACCTCGGCCGACGTGGTCCGCCATCCGCTCGTCGCGCGCATCGTCGAGGCGTATGACGCGGCCGGCGAAAACCGACGTTGAGTCGGCACCGCGCCCGGCCCGCCGCGGCCGGCCGGCGCTCCGGCTCTCATTCCAGCTCGCCGACCCGCGCCATCGCGGCACGCTCCTCCGCGCCGACGTCGCGCGCTGGATCCGCGCCGCGCTCGACGTCCCCGCCGAGATCACGGTGCGCGTCGTCGGCGGTGACGAAGGCCTCGCCCTCAACCGGGAATACCGCGGCCAGGACCATGCGACCAACGTGCTGACCTTTGCTTACGGCGACGCGCCGGTGCTGAACGCTGACTTGGTCCTTTGCGCGCCGGTCGTCGCCAGCGAAGCGGCAGTGCAGGGCGTCGCCCTCGTCGCCCACTATGCGCACCTGGTCGTGCACGGCACGCTGCACGCGCAGGGCCTCGACCACGAGCGCGGCGCCGACGCGAAGCGGATGGAAGCGCGCGAGAGCGAGATCCTGGTCGGGCTCGGCTTCGCCGATCCCTACGCCGCCGGGGAGTGACGCCCCCGATCGCCGCCGTCAGAGGTTGCCGACCTCCGCAGGCCGCACCGCCGGCGGCGTGCGCGTCGGCCACATCACGAATGCGATTGCGAGCAGGACGAGGACGATCGCGGCGCCGTCCTGCCAGTGCAGCGCCTCGTTCAACCACCAGGCGCCGGCAAGGGTGCCGAGCACCGGGATCATCATCACCGACATGCTCGAGGCGATCGGCGGCAGCGCCCGCGCCAGGATCAGCCAGACCGGCTGCGCCAGCCCGAAGATGAGGACGGCGTTGTAGCCGACGGCGGCGAACGTCACCGCGTTCGGCACGGCCCAGCGCTCGCGCTCGAACAGCAGGGTCGCCGTGGTCATGACGAGCGTCGACGCCAGCGTCATCCAGAACACGATCGCCAGCGTCGGCGCGGCGATCGTCGTCCTTCGCATCTGTTGAGTGCCGACCGCCCAGAAGGCGGCGGCAACCAACATGCCGATCGCCGCGATCGGCTTGCCGGCGATCGTCGCGAACTCGTGCCAGAGCAGGAGCGAAACGCCGAGCGCTGCGGCGACGATGCCGGCCACGTGGCGCGGCCGGAGGCGCTCGCCGAGGACGGCGACGCCGTAGATCGCCGAGAAGATCGGCATCGTGTAGCCGAGGATCGCCGCCCGCCCCGACGACAGCGCCTGCACGGCGAGGATCGCCAGCACGTGCCAGATGATCATGTTGTTGACCGACAGCTTGGCGAGCTCCGGCCAGTCGTCGCGGCGGATGACGAACGAGACCCGCTGCAGGCGCAGCACCGCCCACAGCACCGGCAGGCC
>JBDSLQ010000003.1:0-3458 GCA_039916285.1 Caldimonas sp. | reverse complement strand
GCGCGCCGACGTCCTGGTGCAGAACCTCGCGCCGGGAGCGGCCGCGCGCATGGGCTTGTCGTACGAAGCGCTCGCCGCGCAGCACCCGCGCCTGATCGTCTGCGATATCTCCGGCTACGGCGACGACCCCGAGCGCCCCGGCCCCTATCGCGACAAGAAGGCGTACGACCTCCTGATCCAGAGCGAGTCGGGCTTCCTCTCGATCACCGGAACGCCCGACGAGGCGGCCAAGGCGGGCTGCTCGATCGCCGACATCGCCGCCGGCATGTACGCATACAGCGCCATCCTCGCCGCCCTGATCGAGCGCGGGCGAACCGGGCGCGGCAAGCGCATCGACATCTCGATGCTCGAGAGCATGGTGGAGTGGATGAGCTACCCGCTCTATTACGCCTACGACGGCGCCGAGCCGCCGCCGCGCAGCGGCGCGGCCCACGCGACGATCTACCCCTATGGCCCGTTTCCGGCAGGCGACGGCGCCGTCGTCATGCTCGGCCTGCAGAACGAGCGCGAGTGGCAGGTCTTCTGCGAGCGCGTGCTCGAGCAGCCGGCGCTCGCGAGCGATCCGCGCTTCGCGTCGAACGCGGCACGAACCGTCGCGCGCGATGCGCTGCATGCGTTGATCGTCGCCGCGTTCGCGGCGCTGCGCGCCGATCAGGTGGTTGCGCGCCTCGACGCGGCACAGATCGCCAACGCGCGGGTCAACACGATGGCCGAGGTGTGGGCGCATCCCCAGCTGCAGGCGCGCGCCCGCTGGACCGAGGTCGACACGCCTTGCGGAACGATCGTCGCGCTGTTGCCGCCCGGCGCTCGCGACCGCAGCGAAGTGCGCATGGACGGCGTGCCGGCGCTCGGCGCCCATTCCGACGCCGTGCTCGCCGAGCTCGGCTTCGATGCGGAGTCGATCGCGCGACTTCGCAGCGACGGCGCCGTCTGACCTCGCTGCACCGGATGGCCGCGCGCTCCTACCTGTTCGTCCCCGCCGACCGCCCCGAGCGCTACGCGAAGGCGCTCGCGAGCGGCGCCGACGCGGTCATCGTCGACCTCGAGGACGCCGTCGCGCCTGCCGCCAAGGACGGCGCCCGCGCCTCGCTCGCCGCCTGGCTCGACGGCGGCGGCAGCGGCGTCGCCGTCCGCATCAACGACGCCGCGAGCGCAGGGTTCGACGCCGACCTGGCGGGCGGCGCCGTCGCCGTCGACGGCCGGATAGTCGATCGGCCCGTGATGCTGCGCGCCCAGGCGCTGCTCGCTCGGCGCCCCTGAGGGCACGCCGCGCGCGCGTCGCGCCACCCCACTACAGCTTGAGATGCGCCTCGATGCCGGCGACGAGTCGATCGACGTCGCGGTGAAAATCAGGGTCGACTCGGACGGAGATGCCATGGCGATACGACAGGCGCGCCAGGGTCGACGGCAAACTGCTTTCCTCGGGCAACGCCGCGCCGCGGACAAGGACCGGGATCACCGGAATGCCGCGCTCGAGGGCCGCCTCGAGCTCGAGCCGAACGAAGTCTTTCGCGTCGTCGATGCGCCTCGTGGCACCGGTGGGGCCGGCGCCGGTCCATTGGTCGCCGATGACCGCGAGCAGCAGATTGCACCGGCCGACGACGCTGCCCAGGTGCTCCCTGAAGTCGACACCGAGCGGAATCGAATCCACGTCCTTGAAGATCTGGTCCTTGCCGAAGCGCTGCACGAGACGGTCGTAGATTCGGCCGGTCACGTCGGCGCTGTCCTGCCGTCGGTAGGAGATGAAGATGCGCTCGGCGACCGGATCCAGCGCGCTGGCGGAAGTTTGCGCCGGCCGGCTCGGTCGCGTCGGATCCGACAATGCAGCTTCTGCGGCCGGCGGCGCCGGCCGCTCGTACTTCGCGGTCGCGCTTGGCGCCGCCGGCGCCGCAGCGCGCGCGCTCGCTGTAGGCCCGTCCGGGCCCGACAGCAGGCCGGTTCTCGTCTTGACGAAGACCCAGAGACCCCCCAGGACCGCCGTCACCACGAGCAGCGGCAACAGGAGGACGCGCTGGTAGACGCAGAACGCCGCAATTGCGAGTAGCGATGCGCCAACCAACAAAGGCTCGGCCTTCGGCCAGCGGGCGAAGATCTTGGCGAGCACCGCGAAGGTGATCGCTGCGCCGGTGAGGTACACAACGTCCCAGGACGCGAGGATCGACATCATCGGCACCGCATCGGCCGCGGCGTCTTCGGGGGCCGCCGACTGTGCGTGCGCGCTGCCGATGAACAAATCGAGGATCGACATCGCTTCGTGCGGGGGCGAGCGAGTCGTCGGCGTCGACTTACTCGATGGCCTTGACCATGTCCTCGACGACCTTCTTGGCGTCGCCGAAGACCATCATCGTCTTGTCCATGTAGAACAGCTCGTTGTCGAGGCCGGCGTAGCCTGCCGCCATCGAGCGCTTGTTGACGATGATCGTCTTGGCCTTGTACGCCTCGATGATCGGCATGCCGTAGATCGGGCTGCCCTTGGTGTGCGCTGCCGGGTTGACGACGTCGTTGGCGCCGAGGATGACGGCGACGTCGACCTGGCCGAGCTCGCCGTTGATGTCCTCCATCTCGAAAACTTGGTCGTAGGGCACCTCGGCCTCGGCGAGGAGCACGTTCATGTGCCCCGGCATGCGCCCGGCGACCGGGTGGATGGCGTACTTGACGGTGACGCCCTTCGCGATCAGCTTGCTCGCGAGCTCCTTGACCGCGTGCTGGGCTCGCGCCACCGCGAGGCCGTAGCCCGGCACGATGACGACGGTCTCGGCGTTGCCGAGGACGAACGCGGCGTCGTCGGCGCTGCCGCTCTTGACCGGCCGCTGCTCGGCCTTGCCGGCAGCCGGCCCGCCGGCCTCGCCGCCGAAGCCGCCGAGGATGACGTTGAAGAACGAGCGGTTCATCGCCCGGCACATGATGTAGCTGAGGATCGCGCCCGACGAGCCGACCAGGGAGCCGGCGATGATCAGCATCGAGTTGTCGAGCGAGAAGCCGATGCCGGCCGCGGCCCAGCCCGAGTAGCTGTTGAGCATCGAGACGACCACCGGCATGTCGGCGCCGCCGATCGGGATGATGATCAGCACGCCGAGCAGGAAGGCGATCGCCAGCACCAGGTAGAAGTCGAAGCGGCTCTCGGTCAGCGTGTAGCCGGCGATGAAGACGACCATCGCGATCGCCAGCGCGAGGTTGAGCCAGTGCTGGCCGGCGAAGGTGACCGGCGCGCCCTGGAAGACGCGGACCTTCGACTTGCCCGAGAGCTTGCCCCAGGCGATCACCGAGCCGCTGAAGGTGATCGCGCCGATCGCCGCGCCGAGGATCAGCTCGAGCCGGTTGCCGGTCGGGATCGGATCGACCGCACCCCCGGCTGCGGGCCGGGCGACGATGCCGAACGCATACGGCTCGACCGCCGCGGCGACGGCGATGAACACCGCGGCCAGGCCGATCATGCTGTGGAAGAACGCGACCAGCTC
>JBDSLQ010000002.1:0-3668 GCA_039916285.1 Caldimonas sp. | reverse complement strand
GGGGGGGTGACTTGCGGCTTCAGGACGGCGTTCATTTCAAAGGCTCCAACTCGAATGAGGAACCCGCAGAACGGACGTCGGAAGGGAGGCGGAACTCACCCACGAGACCATCGTGCGGGTGAGCGCGGTTGCATGTCGAACTGTGCCAAGCCTGGGACTCGGACCCTCGGGTCCTGCCTTGCAACGCTCCTTGGACAGCGGTGCCATTCTAGCGCGGCGGCGGATGACGCGTCGCCCCGGACTCTTATGATCCCCTCGTGATCCCGCCTTCCGTCACGCCGTGGTCGCGTTGCGAGCCGCGCCGCCTCGCCGGCCTGCGCGGCGTCCTCACCGACATCGACGACACGCTGACGACTGAAGGGCAGATCCCGATGGGCGTCGTCGCCGCGCTCGCAGCGTTGCGCGCCGCCGGCTTGCCGGTCATCGCCGTCACCGGCCGGCCGATGGGCTGGAGCCGGGCGGTCGCCGAGCAGACGCCGCTCGCCGCCGTCGTCGCCGAGAACGGCTCGGTGGCGCTGGTGCGTGACGGCGACGAGGTCCGCGTCGATTACGTCGATCCGGAGCCCGTGCGCCGCGCCAACGCTGAGCGCCTGCGCGCCGTCGCGGCGCGCATCGTCGCCGAGATCCCGGGCGCGACGCTGGCCGAGGACAGTCCGGGGCGCGTCACCGACATCGCCGTCGACCATGCCGAGTTCGCCCACCTTGATGCGGGGCGGATCGCCGAGGTCGTCGCGCTGATGAGAAGCGAAGGCATGAACGCGACCGTGAGCTCGATCCACGTCAACGGCTGGTTCGGCGCGCACAGCAAGCTGAGCGGTGCGAGGTGGATCGTTCGGCGGCTGCTCGGCCGCGAGCTCGAAGCCGAGCGCGACGACTGGCTCTACGTCGGCGATTCGACCAACGACGAGCTGATGTTCGCGACCTTCCCGCTTTCGGTCGGCGTCGCCAACATCGCCGACTTCGCCGACCGGCTGAAGCGATGGCCGGCGTTCGTGACCGCCTTCGACCGCGGCCGCGGCTTCGTCGAGGTCGCCGAGTCGGTGCTCGCTGCGCGAGGCAAATGAGTCAAGGCCGGGCGTTGCCGACGCTCGTCGTCGCCGCCGCCCTCGCCCTCGGCTCTGCCGTCTCGCTCGGCCTGGCACGCTTCGCTTATGCGCTGCTGCTGCCGGCGATGCGCGCCGACCTCGGCTGGAGCTACTTCACCGCCGGTGCGATGAACACCGTCAACGCCGCGGGCTATCTCGTCGGTGCGCTGCTCGCGCCGCCATGCCTGCGCCGCTACGGCGCGCGCACGGTCCTCGTCGTCGCGACCGGGGCGACGGCGCTGGCGTTGGCCGCGCACGGCGCGGTCGCGAGCGACGCGGCGCTGTACGCGCTGCGATTTCTCTCGGGGGTCGTCAGCGCGCCGTCGCTGGTCGCCGGCGCCGTCCTCGCCGCCGGCATCGGCGCCGGCGCGAGCGGCACGGCGCAGGGCGTCGTCTCGTCGGGCCTCACGCTCGGGCTCTACTACGGCGGCACCGGCGTGGGCATCGTCGCCGCGGCGCTTCTGGTGCCGATCCTGGTCGGCGGCACGGCACCGCATGCCTGGCAACCGGCGTGGGTCGGACTGGGCACCGTCGCCTTCGTCGCGACGGCGCTGCTCGCGCTCGCGACGCGCGGCCGCGGCGCGCCCTCGGCCGCGGCCGAACCCGGTGGCGCGCGTTTTCGCTGGCGTCCGTTCGCACCAAGCCTCGTTGCCTACCTGCTGTTCGGCCTCGGCTACATCGGCTACATGACCTTCGTCATCACGATGCTGCGCGAGCAACAGCTTGCACCGGCCCTGATCACGTCGTTCTACGCGATGCTCGGCGTCGCCGTCATCGCCTCGTCGTGGCTCTGGGCCGGCATGCTGCAGCGCTTTCGCGGCGGCGAGTCGCTCGCGATCCTGAGCGCGTTGCTTGCGTTGGCGACGCTGTTGCCGGTCGCGAGCGCGCATCCGCTGGCGGTGTTCGCCTCCGGATTGTTGTTCGGCTCGGTCTTCCTGTCGCTCGTGACGTCGACCACCGCGCTCATCCGCCACAACCTCGCGCCGACGCTGTGGGGCGCAGGGATCGGCGCGTTCACGATCCTGTTCGCGGCCGGCCAGATCGTCGGCCCGGCGCTCGTGGGCTTCGTCGCCGACCGCGCCGGCAGCCTGCGCGCCGGCCTGGCCTGCTCCGCCGCCGTGCTCGCGCTCGGCGCGCTCGCCGCCTGGCGGCAGAAGCCGCTGCCGGTGGCGGCCTAGCCGACGAAGGCGCCGATCTCGCGGTTGAGGAACGCGGCGTCCTCGCTGAGGGTGCTTGTCGCCGCGAGGTGACCCTGCACCGAAGGGATCTCGACGAAGCGCGCACCGGGAATCGCGGCGGCCGCCGCGCGCGCTTCGGCGGCGGGGTTGAAGAGGTCGAGCGGCGGCGCGAGGAGCAGTGCCCGCGCCTTGATCGATGCGAGCGCGGCCCGCGTGTCGCCGCCGAAGCCCGGGCTCGCGCCGACGTCGTGACGCTCGTAGGCCCACGACTGGTAAAGGTAGTCGTGCGCGTCGAAGCCGATCATCGCCTGCTGCGCGACGAGGCTGTCGAACCAGCGATGCGCGTCGTCGGCGTTGCCCGCGGCGGCGACGGCCTCGGGTGTTCGCATCAGCAACGCGCTCATCAGCCCCGCATAGGCTCGCCAGCCGCGCTCCGGCCGCGCCGCGAAGCCGGCATCGGTCCAGGCCGGGTCGGCCTGCAGGCAGGCGCGCGCGGTGTGGGTGATGAGCACCGCCCACGGCGCGGTCTTCGCCATCGGCGTCATGGCGACGATGCGGCCGGCGACGTCGGGATGGCTCACCGCCCACTGCAGCGCCTGCATGCCGCCCATCGACGCGCCGACGACCGCATGCAGTCGCTCGACGCCGAGGTGCTCGCTGAGCAGGCGATGCTGCGCGTGGACCATGTCGCGCAGCGCGAAGCGCGGAAAGCGCATGCCCGGCTGCGCGGTGCTGTTCGAGGGCGACGTCGTGAGCCCGTTGCCGATCGGGTCGGCTGCGATCACGTACCAGCGCGTCGGGTCGAGCGCCTTGCCGGGCCCGATCAGGAAGTCGAGGCGGTGGTGCGTTGCCGTCAGCGCCGGGCAGACGAGGATGGCGTTCGAGCGATCGGCGTTCGCGACGCCATGGGTGACGAACGATTGGCGGAAGTCGACGATCGCTCCGCCCGACTCGAGCCGCAGGTCGCCGAGGCCGACCTCGCGGTGCGGCGAGTCGATGTGATCTGCGGCGAGCGGCGGATGCCTCACGAAAACTCGATCACCGTCCGCGTGCCGATCCCCTTGGCGAGGTCGGCGAAGCCGTCGTTGATCTCGTCGAGCCCGATCCGGCGAGTGATCAGCTCGTCGAGCATCAGGCGCCCTTCCAGGTACTGCTCGACCAGCCACGGGAAGTCGCGTTGCGGGATCGCGTCGCCGTAGCTCGAGCGGACGATCCGCTTCTCACCCATCAGCGAGCCCCAGCGGAACGACACCTCGGCGTTGACGTTGATCTTGCCGAGCCACACGACCTGACCCGCCGGCCGCACCGCTTCGACGGCGAGGCGAAACGCCGCCTCGTGCCCGGCGGCCTCGAACACGTGGTCGGCGCCGCGGCCGCCGGTGAGGGCGCGCACCTGGTCGAGCAC
>JBDSLQ010000001.1:0-5688 GCA_039916285.1 Caldimonas sp. | reverse complement strand
AAGATCGAGCTCGAGGCCAAGCAGCAGATCGCCGCGCTCGAGCCGCTGCGCACGCAGTCGTTCCAGCTGAACTACGCCAAGGCGCAGGACATCGCCAACGGGCTCACCGGCCAGGGCACCAGCGGTGGCGGCGGCGGCAACACCGCGTCGCGGATCCTCTCGCAGCGCGGCAGCGTCGTCTTCGAAACGCGGACCAATCAGCTGTTCGTCAGCGACATTCCTTCCAAGCTTGAGGAAGTCCAGGCGCTGATCGCGAAGATCGACATCGCCGTGCGCCAGGTTCTGATCGAGTCGCGCATCGTCATTGCCGACGACAGCTTCGGCCGCTCGCTCGGCGTGCGCCTGGGCGCCGCCGACCTGCGCGGCGTCCGCGGTGGCCTGCCGGGCTACAGCGTCAACGGCGACAACCGGGTGTCGGTGGGCGGCAATCTGAACGCCGTCGGCGCGCAGACGTTGCAGACCGGCACCACCGGAGTGACCTTCGCCGACACCAATTTCCTGAACCTGCCGGCAAGCGGCCAGAACGGCTTCGACCCCGCGAGCTTCGCGCTGTCTCTGTTCGGTGCAACGGCCAACCGCTTCCTCAACCTCGAGATCTCGGCGCTCGAGGCCGATGGCAAGGGCAAGGTCGTCTCCAGCCCGCGCGTCGTCACCGCCGATCAGCAGAAGGCGCTGATCGAACAAGGCGAGGAACTTCCCTACCAGGTCGCGACGTCGAGCGGCGCGACGTCGCTGCAGTTCCGCAAGGCGAACCTGAAGCTCGAGGTCACGCCCCAGGTCACGCCGGAAGGCAATGTCATTCTCGACGTCGACATCACCAAGGACAGCGTCGGCCGTGCCACCACGGCGGGCTTTGCGATCAACACCAAGCACGTCAAGACCCAGGTGCTCGTCGAAAACGGCGGCACCGTCGTGATCGGCGGCATCTTCGAGCAGAACGACCGCGAGGACGTCACCAAGGTCCCGTTCCTCGGCGACATCCCTTACCTCGGCAACCTCTTCAAGACGCGCAACACGACGTCGACCAAGACCGAGCTGCTGATTTTCCTGACGCCCAAGATCGTCACCGACCGCACTGCAGCGCGCTGAGCGCCCGCCCTCAAAGAAAGTAGCGAGCCCCGCATGAACAAGTTGCTGAAGATCTTGACCACCGTGCTTGTCGCCGTCGGCGTCGTTGGGTGCGGTGGTGGCGGCGGCAGCGCCGGCACCTCTCCGTTCGGCGGCAGCGGCGGGGCGGGCGGAACGACGTCCTCGGCGGCTTCGATCGATGTCATCGCAAGCTCCGTGCAAGTTCAGAGCGCCGGCGATCAGGTCACGATCAGCGCGATCGTCAAGGACTCGGGCAACGTCAGCCTGCCGAAGGCGCCGGTCACTTTCTCGACCGACACCGGCACGCTCACCAGCGCTGCCACCGTGACCGATGCCGCCGGCGTCGCCACGGCGGTCCTCAGCGCCGGCACCAACCGCAGCAACCGGCCGCTCACCGTGATCGTCCGGTCGGGCAACGCGGTCGGCAGCCTGGTCCTGCCTGTGACCGGCACGGTGCTCTCATATACCGGCCCGACGACTGTGACGCTCGGCAAGTCGGCGCCGATTTCCGTGAAGGCGCTCGATTCGAAGGGCGTGCCCATCGTCGGTCTCCCTGTGTCCTTTGCCAGCAGCCTCAACAACGGTTTGTCGGCGACAAGCGCGAACACCGACGTTCAAGGGACCGCGACGGTCGACTACACCGCGACCAATGCCGGAACCGACAGCTTGACGATCACCGGCGGCGGCGCCAGCGTCACGCCGATGCCGACCATCCAGATCAGCGCCGCCGACTTCCTCTTCGTCGATTCGACCGGTGCCGCGATCACCCAGCCCGTCTCGATCTCGGTCGGCGCCACCTCCGCTCCCCTCTTTGTTCGCTATCTGGTCAATGGCGTCGCGCAGGCCGGGAGAACGGTGTCCTTCACGGCGACCGCCGGCACCGTGGTGTCGTCGACGCCGACAAACGCCGGTGGCATCGCGAGCGTGACGCTGACGTCGACGACGGCGAGCCCGGCAACCCTCCAGGCCACGGTCGGCTCCGGCGTCTCCACCGTGCAGACCTCGGTTCCGATCCTCTTCGTCGCCACCGTTCCGTTCAAGCTGACGTTGCAGGTGTCGCCGACGGCGATCGGACCGAACGTCGGCACCTCGACCTTGCAGCAGGCCCGCGTCGTTGCGACGGTGGTCGATGCCAACGGCAATCCGGTGACGGGTGCGACGGTCAACTTCTCCCGCGTGGTCGACCCGAGCGGCGGCAACCTCAGCCAGCCGTCGGCAATCACCGATGCGAGCGGGCAGGCGAGCGTTCAATTCATCGCCGGCGCATCGACGACGGCGAGCAACGGCGTCCAGCTCCGGGGCCAGGTGTCGGGTACGGCCATCTCGGGCACGACCAATCTATCGGTCAATCAGAGCGCCCTGTTCATTGCCTTGGGGACGGGCAACACGATCACCAACATCGACGATCAGACCTATCGCAAGGACTGGGTCGTGTATGTCACGGATTCGAACGGGATCGCGGTTCCGAACATCACGCTGACGATCAAGGTCCTTCCGCTGCTTTATGGCAAGGGTTTCCTGGTCTTCGACACGGTGGCCGGGTCCTGGCTTCGGTCGGCGGGCTCGATCGACTGCGTCAACGAAGACGATGGCGGAACGCCTTTCAACCTTGCCAATGCCTACAACGGCGTGCTCGATCCGGGCGAAGACCGCAACGGCGACGGGCGCCTGCAGCCCGGCAACGTGATCTCGGTGACCGCCGCCGGTGGCACGACCGGCACCTCGACCGGAACCTTCACGACCGATGGCACGGGCCGCGCGACGATCTCTCTGATCTACGCCGAAAGCTACGTGCCGTGGGTGAAGGTTCGCCTGAGCGCCTCTGCCGTGGTGACCGGCACCGAGTCGAGCACGCAGTCGGACTTCTACGTGACCGGCGCGGCATCGGACTTCACGAGCAAGACCGTAGCGCCGGCCGGCGTCGTCAGCCCCTTTGGCACCGTCGCCGATTGCAGCAATCCAAACTGATCTTCACCGGAGCGTCGTCTCGCTGATCGGTCTGCCAGGCTGCGGCAAGTCCGCGATCGGCAAGGAAGTGGCGCGCCGGCTCGAGATCCCCTTCGTCGACAGCGACCGGGTGATCGAGGGCAGCGCCGGCTGCACGATCGCCAGCCTGTTCGAGCAAGAAGGGGAGGCTGCGTTTCGCGAGCGCGAGGCCGCGGTGCTGGCCTCGCTGGTCGCCGCCGGACCCTCGGTCGTCGCCACGGGCGGCGGCGCGGTTCTGCGAAGCGACAACCGCGATCTGCTGCGAACGCGCACCGTCTGCGTCTTCCTTCATGCGGGCCACGACCAGCTCTGGAGGCGCCTGCGTCGGGACCGCCGCAGGCCCCTGCTGCAGGTCCCCGATCCCGAGGCCCGCCTGCGCGCGCTCGCCGAGGAACGCGAGCCGCTGTACCGCGAGACGGCGCACATCGTCGTCGCGACCGAGGGCCTGCCGTTCGGCCGGCTCGTCGACGAGGTGGTGCGCCGCGTCGCCGCGGAAGGCGAGCGATGAGCACGGGCCCGACCGCCCTCGTCGGCGTTCATCTCGGAGAGCGCAGCTATTCGATCGCCGTGGGCTCGAACCTTCTCGGCGCGGCAGCGAGTTATCGGGACCTCACGCGCGGCAGCAGCGCGGTGATCGTCAGCAACGCCACCGTCGGACCCTTGTACGCCGATCGGCTCAGCGCCGCGCTGGGCGGGCTCTATCCGAGGGTGGACGCCGTTCTTCTTCCGGACGGCGAAGCCCACAAGACGTGGCAGACCCTGCAGACGATCTTCGACGCGATGCTGGCGGCGCATTGCGACCGCAGCACGACCGTGTTCGCCCTCGGCGGCGGCGTGGTCGGCGATCTGGCCGGCTTCGCCGCTGCCTGCTACATGCGCGGTGTCGCCTACGTCCAGGTGCCGACGACGCTGCTCGCCCAGGTCGACTCCTCGGTCGGCGGCAAGACAGGCGTCAACCATGCCTCGGGCAAGAACATGATCGGCGCCTTCCACCAGCCGCTGGCGGTGGTGGCCGACGTGGACGTCCTCGAGTCGCTGCCGAAGCGCGAGCTGGTCGCCGGGCTTGCCGAAGTCATCAAGTACGGCGCCATCGCGGACGACTCGTTCCTGGACTGGATCGAAGCCAGCCTGTCGGCGCTGCTGCTGCGCGACAAAGCTTCGCTCGCGCAGGCGGTGACCCGCTCGTGCCGCATCAAGGCCGAGATCGTGGCGAGCGACGAACGCGAGTCCGGCGTGCGCGCCATCCTCAACTTCGGCCACACGTTCGCCCACGCGATCGAAACCGGCACCGGGCACGGAACCTGGCTGCACGGCGAAGCGGTCGGCTGCGGGATGGCCATGGCAGCCGATCTGTCGGCGCGACTCGGGTTGATCGAAGCCGGGCACGCCAGGCGCATCGCCCGCATCGTCGGCGCGGCTGGCCTGCCTTTGCGCGCACCGTCGCTCGGCGTCGCCCGCTACCGCGAGCTGATGCGAATGGACAAGAAAGCCGAGGCGGGCGAGCCGCGATTCATCGTCCTCGAGGGGCCCGGCCGAGCCGCGGTGCGAGGGGCAGACCCGGCCGCCGTCGCGGCGACCCTAGAGTCCTTTGCCGGCTGAGAAGCTTCCCAGCTTCCGAGCCTTCGTTGCCATTTGTGAGATTGTGCGACAGGCGTCCCCGAGCGCCGCCGTTCGCCTTGCGATCCCACCCGTTCGTCGGCCGGGGCCGCCTGCGGCCGCACCGCCTTTTTACACTTCGACGCCTGCCAGAGGACTGCAATGACCCGCTCACGTGGATTCACCTTGATCGAGCTGATGATCGCCATCGCGATCATTGCGATCCTGGCCGCCATCGCGATCCCGTCCTACACCGAGTACGTGCGCCGCGGCCGCATCACCGAAGCCATTTCCGCGCTGTCGAACATGCGCATCAAGATGGAGCAGTTCTACCAGGACAACCGCACCTACGCCGGCGCCTGCGCTCCGGGCACCGTGGCACCGCTGCCCACGTCGGCGAATTTCGTCTACGCGTGTCCGATCCTGGCCGGCGGCGCCAATCCGCTCTACACCATCACCGCGACCGGAAACGCCGGTACCACGCTGCAGGGCTTCCAGTATCTGATCGACCAGAACAACGCCCGCAGCACGGTGATGTCGGCGCCCTCGACCTGGCCGAGCAACGCCGGGTGCTGGGTCCTGAAGAAGGACGGGACGTGCTGAGCGCCCTGCACCAACGCGGCTTCACGCTCGTCGAGCTGCTCGTCGGCTTGACCCTGATCGCGGTGTTGCTCGGGCTCGGCGTGCCGGCGATGGGAACCTATCTCCAGAACTCCAAGCTCGCCAGCGCCGCGTCGAGCTACTTCGCCGGATTGCAGATGGCGCGCACCGAGGCGATCCGCCGCAATGTGCGAACCGAATTCGTGATGACCGACACGCCGGTGTCGGTCGCCAACATCGCCAACGTCGCCGCGCCGGCGATCGCCGGCAGGAACTGGGTCGTCCGCGCGGCCTCGGGCCCGGCGGCGTTCCTGGCAATCGAGGTCAAGTCTGGGGCCGAAGGCGACGGCGGCACGGTCGCCGCGATCCAGGTCACCGGCTCCGCTTCGGCGCCCGCGGTCTTCGACGGCAGGATCC